>JAUYCU010000078.1 GCA_030692145.1 bacterium | reverse complement strand
TAAAACAGCAACGGAATTAAGAGGGATTCCGGGAAAGGGTAATCCAATCATAAATTCGGAGAAGAAAAAAAGATTAGTTTTGGAATACTAAATGACTACGAACGAGTTAAGAGTTTTAGAAATTATTTGGGATTGGGGAGGAGAAGCCTCGGTTGACATTATTGCTAGAGAAATTGGCATCAGCATCGATTATGCAAGGATTTTATGTGAGAGTTTGAACAGAGAAGGTTGTATAGATTTTTTGGGCTCCAAGCTCTGTAAGATAAAAAGTAAAGGAAAAATAGCAGTAGCAAGTAAAAAGGGCCAGAACCACCAAAAAATTGTTATTCCAGAAAGACCGAGCAGATTCGGCTATGGCAAAGATAAAAAAGGAAGACTTATTTTAAATTATGGTTAAAAAACATAAATTTGAAAAAGAGGAGAAAAAAGAAACGGACCGTGCCAGAGAAGAATTAAAAGGTCTAGAGGATTTGCCTTTAGTTGGCGGGTTAATCAAGGGATTGGGGAAATTTATTGATCTGGTGGAGGAAGTAGAAGAGGCCGGGGGAGAAATTAAAAAAACAAGGGAAATAAAAGGGAAAGAAAGTGTTAGGGGAATTTATGGATTCTCAATAAAAACGGGAATAGGGGAAATGCCAAAAATTCAGACCTTCGGCAATATTAGAACTGAAAAACCCCGCCCACAAAGTGGGCGAGGCTCGCCGGAGGCGGCAAAAATTAAAATTACTGAGGAAAGAGAACCAATTGTTGATGTCTTTGACGAGAAAGATCACATATTAATTGTGGTCGAACTTCCGGGAGTATCAGAAGAAAGTATTAAATTAGAGCTTAAAGGAGATATTTTAATATTAGAAGCCGGGGATGAAAAAAGAAAATATTCCAAAGAAATTCTACTCTCAGCTAAGGTTGATTTTGAAAACAAAGAAAAAAGTTTTAAAAACGGCATTTTGGAAATAAAGTTTAAAAAGGCTATTTAATCTCGACTTTTATGGTTTCCACTAATCAAGGTTTAACGCTAAAAGTAGCTGAAGCTCTAAGTAAAGATGTAGGAAGAGGGATTGGCAGAATAGATCCCGAGCAATTAAAAAACCTTGGTTTAGATTTAGGAGACGTTGCTCAAGTGGTTGGTAAAAAGAAGACGGTGATAAAGCTTATGCCCACTTTTCCAGAAGACCGAGAGAAAGGAATTATCCAAATTGATGGAATAACGAGAGAAAATGCCCAGCTTAGTTTGGATGAGAAAGTAAAGATTCAGAAAGTAGCTTTTAATCAAGCGGAAACAGTAGTTCTTTCACCGCTAACCTTAACCAGTTCTTTACCAACCGAAGAGGATAGAGAATATTTAGCCAAGCTTTTAGACGGCACGCCGGTTATTAAAAATGACAAAATAAGGGTGACCCTTTTTGGGACAAAAGCTCAGGATTTTTTAGTGGAAGATACCGATCCCCAAGGAGCAGTGATAATTACGCCTGAGACCTTAATAAAAATTAAGGGTCAGGCAAAAGAAAAACAAGGAGTGGGGATGACTTATGAAGATATTGGCGGACTTAAAAAGGAAATTGGCAAAATCAGAGAGATGATTGAGCTTCCTTTAAAATATCCTGAGGTCTTTGAAAGATTAGGAATTTCAGCTCCCAAGGGAGTTTTACTTCACGGCCCGCCGGGCTGCGGGAAAACTTTAATTGCCAAAGCGGTTGCCAATGAGACCGATGCTTATTTTACCTCGATTTCGGGTCCGGAAATTATAGGAAAATTTTATGGTGAATCTGAGGGTCGTCTTCGGGAAGTGTTTGAAGAAGCAGAATCTAATGCCCCAGCTATTTTAGTAATAGATGAAATTGATGCCATTGCGCCGAAAAGAGAAGAAATGGGTGGAGAAAAACAGGTAGAGAGGAGGGTAGTGGCGCAGTTGCTTGCTCTAATGGATGGCTTAGAAGCACGTGGAGATTTGGTCGTAATTGGGATTACGAATATTCCAAATACCTTAGATCCCGCCCTGCGAAGACCCGGCCGATTTGATCGAGAAATTTCAATTCCAATTCCAGATAAAAATGGAAGAAAGAAGATTTTGGAAATTCATACCCGAGGGATGCCCTTAGCCAAAGATGTTGATTTAGATAAATTGGCTGAAGTTACTCACGGATTTGTCGGCGCAGATTTGGAAGCCCTATGTAGAGAGGCGGCAATGTCCGCCTTGCGAGAAATAATGCCAGAGATTGAGTTTGAAAAAGAATACATTCCTTATAAAAGACTTTTGGAACTTGAAGTTGCTATGGATCATTTCCGCGAAGCTCTGAAAGAAGTCGAACCCTCGGCTTTAAGAGAGGTATTTACAGAAATTCCCAATGTTAAATGGGAGGATGTCGGCGGGCTGGAAGAGGTAAAGGAGATTTTGAAAGAAACCATTGAGTGGCCATTGAAATACCCAGGGCTTTTTGAAAAAGCCAAAACTAAACCACCCAAGGGAATATTACTTTACGGGCCTCCGGGATCAGGAAAAACTTTATTGGCAAAAGCGGTGGCTTCCCAATGCGGGGTAAATTTTATTTCAGTGAAAGGCCCCCAACTTTTATCCAAGTATATTGGCGAATCAGAAAAAGGAGTGAGGGAGGTGTTCAAAAAGGCTCGCCAGGCTTCACCTTGCATTCTACTTTTTGACGAAATTGAAAGTTTGGTTCCAAATAGAAACATTGAAGATTCTTCGGGAGTGAGCCAAAGAGTGGTTGGTCAGTTTCTGTCAGAAATGGATGGATTAGAAGAATTAAAAGGAGTGGTGGTGATTGGAACAACTAACAGGTTGGATTTAGTTGACCCCGCCCTTTTACGAGCCGGGAGATTCGATTTCCTTTTAGAGCTCCCAAAACCCGATGAGAAAACAAGGGAAGAGATATTTACAATTCATACTAGGGGGAAACCTTTGGCTAAAGATGTGAATTTAAAGAATTTGGCTAAAGAAACCGAAGGATTGGTGGGTTCTGACATCGAAGCAATTTGTAAGAAAGCCCCAATGTTAGCAATCAGAGAATTTGTGGCTCTAAGTAATCCTTCTGCCAAAGACGACAAAACACCCAGCACCAGAGCAAAGCACGGTGCTGGACTAGTCCCGCACCGTCCCGCTGAAAGCGGGACTGGTGCGGGGTTTAAAATCACTGCTAAACATTTTAAAATGGCGATGGAAAAATGACTGGACCATCAATAGAAAATTTGAAGGCGGCGGCGGAAGAATTAAATAAAACAGGGGTAAACCCCGTTAAAGGTCAACGGGGCGCGGTAGAAGCGCAAACCCCGTTAGAGGTTCCCAAATCAAATTGGAACCACAAAGAAAACAGACCTCTAACGGGGCAAAGAGAACAAACCTCTAATGGGGCAGAAGAGTTGAGAAAAGAAAATGCCGATTTCATCGAGCATCCTCGACAAAGTCGGGATCTGAAAGAAAACGACCCTTCGATAAACTCTGGGTCGTCCCGAGTGGAATCGAGGGACGAAAAAACTCCTAACTTTGCTCCTCAAAAAGGAGAAATGAAAACTGCCGGGACTGCTTTGCCAGATTTAATTCAAGAAAAAATGAAACTGGAAAAAATCCTTCAAGAAATGAACAATTTAAAATCAAAAATTTGCCAGAGAATTGAAATAATAAAAACAATAGAAAGAAGGAGAAAAGAGTTAAATCAGCAATTGGCTTCCGCGGGGAAAGAGAATGATTTTCCAGATAAAATTAAAAAAAGCTTCGAAAACTTAAAAGAAAATATTAAATTCTAAAATGGGCAGTGAATTAGAAATCCTAAAAAAGATTTGGGGAAATGAAAAAAAGGCTTCGGCCAAATTAATCTCTGGCCAAACTGGACTTGGATTAGATTACATTCGTTACCTTTGTAATTGTTTGATTAAGAAGAAACAAATTAAGCCGGTTAGAAAAAAACCCGATTGGTATAGAATTACTGCTAAGGGGAAAAAAGAGCTGAAATTGCTGGGAATATTTAAGCCCAAAATTTTAAAAGAAGACAAAGGATTAAGAAAGATAATTTTGCCCTGGTCTAAGGGATTGTTAAAAGTAAGGCTGCCAAAAGGCAAAGAAATCCCGGTTGAAGAAAAGAGATTGAGATTGGGAAAAATGATTGAAAAAACAATATCCTTTTTAAAAGCTTCAACCTTTTCCGCTAAAGGTCGAAAAAGAAGAAAAAGACTACAACCCACCCGCCACCCTCCTACCAAGGGTAGGCACCTAAAAAGAAAAAAACATGTCAAAAGACGAAAAATCAAATCCAGTTGAGGCGGGAAAAGGCTTAGACATCGGCACCGCCTTTATTTATTGCGCCCAAAAGAGAGGTTCTCAAGTAGCTTTCAGGACTCAGCGAAATGCCTTTTTCGATATAGAATACTCTGAATTTACCCGAGGGATATTGGAAAAAAGTAATGTAAAGTATGTCCAGAGCAAAGATAAACTTTATGTCGTAGGAGACGATGCCATAAAATTTGCGAATGTTTTTGCCAAAAATACTCGAAGACCCATGAAAAATGGGGTTTTAAGCCCAGAAGAACCCGAAGCCCTGCCAATAGTAGAAATGATAATAAAAAGCGTTTTAGGATCGCCTTCTAAAAAAGACGAACTTTGCTATTATTCCATTCCGGGTATGCCGGTAGATGCCAATTTCGACACTATTTATCACGAAAATATAATAAAAGGATTTCTGGAGAAATGGGGCTATCGATCAAAGCCGATTAATGAGGGTTTGACAATAGTTTTTTCTGAGTTAGTTGAAGATAATTTTACCGGAATGGGGATATCGTTTGGTGGAGGAATGGCTAATGTTTGTTTAGCCATTATGGCCACGCCAGTATTTTCTTTTAGTGTGGCTAGAGCCGGAGATTGGATTGACGAGCAAGTGGCCAGGGTTACTAACGAGCCAGTAAGTAAAATCACTACTTTCAAGGAAACCTCTTTGAATCTGAAAAAACCCGAAAGCCAAATGACCAGAATTGAACAAGCCCTTTCAATCTATTATAACCACTTGATTCAATATGTTTTGGATGAAATCAAAAAAGAGATTACGAATAGTCCCAGAATTCCCCAACTTGAAAAGCCGATCCCAATAGTTATTTCTGGAGGGACGGCCAGTCCTCCAGGTTTTTTAGAAAGATTTAAAGGGATATTGGAAAGGACCGATTTTCCCGTAGAAGTGAGAGAGGCGAGATTAGCTCCTCATCCTCTTTACACAACAGCCAAGGGAGCATTAATTGCTGCTATTGCCGATAGGGAAGGGCAAGGCAGTTAAATTTATGTTTTTAGGTTTAATTTTATCAATCACAGGAGTAGTTTTTTTGCTAAAGAACTTGGGATATATTTCAGGAGCGGCTTGGGACGTTATTTGGCCAGTGATTTTAGTCGTGATAGGACTGAAGATAATTCTCAAAAAAAAGGAGGGCTTTTTCTGGGAAGAAAGATTTGGTTGGAGAAAAAAGGAAATTAAAGAGAAATAAATCAAAAGGTCGAAATTGAATAATAAAATCCCTGAACCAGAACGAAGTTCGGTTCAGGACTAGTCCCGCACCGAGCTTTGCTCTGGTGCGGGGTAAAATGAATTAACCCTTCGGCAAAACTCAGGGTTAATGCTGAGCAGAGTCGAAGCATTAAAAACATGTCAGAACTCATTGCTTTATTTGGAACCCTACAAATGCAAGTCATCGTGATTATGATAGCGGTCGATGTTGTTTTGGGAATCATAGCGAGTATCGTTAGGAAAGATTTTCTTTTCGGAAAACTAGCTAACTTTATGAAAGGACCGATTTTAGCTTATGTTTTAGGTTTCGCCGTTCTTGAAATGGTGGGGC
>JAUYCU010000070.1 GCA_030692145.1 bacterium | reverse complement strand
TGCTTCAGTTCCATATTTTTAGGTTATCATAAAATTAATTTATCCACAATTTTTATTTTCTTTTTTCGGCTCTTCTTACCCGCTCTTCATCCATTCCGAAATGATGAGCAATTTCGTGCCAAACCGTGTTTTTGACGATTTCTTTTACCCGTTCGTCATTAAATGCGATTTCTTCAATTGATTTTTTAAAAATAGTGATTTTGTCCGGTAGAGCTCCGCTATAATAACCCCTTTTCGTCTGAGGAATACCCTCGTAAAGTCCCAAAAGCCTGGAATGTTTTGAGAGCTTTAATTTTTTTATCTGTTCTTCGTTGGGTTCGTCTTCAATTACAATATCGACGTTGTCCAGTTTTTCCAGAAATCTTTCCGGAATTGCGTCTATTCCCTCTTTTACCAGTTCCTCAAATTTTTCCCTATTCATAAAATTAATTAACTGTAGCAAAGTAACAAATTTCTGAAACCATATCGCAGTCCCGACGCCCAATAAACAAATTTAATAAATAAAATGAAATTGTCGGGACGAGATATAGAAACGGCGAAGATAGACTTCGTGTCACCGCAACAGCCGATTTCGTGGTTGAAGAAATTTCGTTACTTTGCCAATTAAAACCACTGAATAATCACCTCCAAATAACAATCATCGGTTTTTTGATTTCCGCAATTGGTTCTTTGTGTCCTGTAGGATAATCCCTGATTGACGCCTCTAAATTATCTTTTTTGTAGCGAAATTTCTCGCCGTGGCGCGTACCAACATCGTTGGTAATGAATTCTTCGGTCTCGAAATCATAGCCGATAATCGGCAACATATGTCTGTCCGGTCCTGGCGGGGTATAAAAGGGATTTTTCAGTATTTGCCCATTTATCGGCACAATCACCAAATTGCCGATTTTTAACTCCTCGATTATGTCTTCTGCCGAAATATCTTCTCTGACTTCAATATTGTAATAACCGAAATAATCTTTCATTATTTGCGCGGTATCAGCTGTTGAATGGTCATAAAAATTATTATATTTCTCGATTTCGAAATCCGCGAATTTTTTCAGTTCTTCGGTTACATCTTCTTTGGAAATCGACTTCACTCCCCTAACCCACAAAATTGCCGTAAACAGCGATGCTTCTTCGCAGGCATTCTGATAAATCGGATTTTCCCACTGGCCAAGCGGTGCC
Source organism: bacterium (assembly GCA_030692145.1). GTDB lineage: Bacteria > Patescibacteriota > Minisyncoccia > RBG-13-40-8-A > RBG-13-40-8-A > JAUYCU01. The sequence goes on along the minus strand of JAUYCU010000070.1, from coordinate 1,120 downwards.
TGCGCAAGAAACGGCACATCGAGTAAAATAATTTGCGGTTCCTCTTCTTTAATCGGCTCGGCTTTAACCGGCTCCGGCTCGCTATTTACGACCGGAGTTTCTTTTGATTTAACCTGCTCGCCACACCTTTCTGTCGGCATCGAAAAAGAAGGATTTCCGTGTTTGACCCATTGATTTTCAACACAAATCCAATCATCCTCCGGACCGCCGATTACAAACCTTAAAAAAACCCCTGCTCCCGCAAGGAAAATCAAAACAATCAGAATTATTAAGATCCTCTTCTTCATAATGCAATAACTGTATTTTCTTTTTGTTTATTTAGATGTTCTTTGTATTCAAGCAAGACCTCCTTAATCCTTTCCTGTATCGGAGTCAGGATAATTCCTTCTTCTTCAAGCTTTCCCGTATTTAAAACACAATTTGAGCGTATTGCCTTGGCCAGTCCCATTTTATAAAGATCGTCTCCGGAAATAATTTCGAACTGGTGATTCGGGTCAATCATCTCTTTATAAAGCATCATTATCTCGCTGGGTCTGATGGTTCCGGGATTAACTACATGATAAATTCCTGTTCTTCTTTTTTCAATCAGTTTTTTCATTGCGAATAGAAGGTCGGGAATAACCGTCACTGAATTTTCCGAATCAATAATTCGGGGATATTTCAAAAGTTTATCGATTAGATTTCTCGGACCGGGCTCGTTATCAATGGGCAAACGCAGCCGAATAATCAAAACCGGGAAGTTTTTCAGAATTTCATCGGTCCAGTGTTTGGTATAACTATAAAAGCTCGGTGGAGCAGATTTGTCGTCTTCCATAAACCCCTTATTATACGGACCGCTCCCCTGAAAAACACACCCGCTCGACAAATGCGCCCAGTAAATATTTCTTTCGGCGCAGGCAAGCTCGATATTCAAAGCGCCACTAACATTTCCGGCAACGGTTTCCAGTTTGTGTTCTTCACACCAATCAATATTCGGTCTGCCCGTAACTCCAGCAGCATTAATCACTACCTCCGGACCAATTTCTTCCAATTCTCTCCTGATTGCCGGTAAATCGGTAATATCGACTTCGGAAATCAAAGAATCTTCCAGAAAATTGTTGAATTTTCTGGCCAGCCAGCC
>JAUYCU010000057.1 GCA_030692145.1 bacterium | reverse complement strand
TGGTTCGGTAATAACGAGACGGGAAATAAATATTGAAACAGTAATTGATACTGCCATTAACCTGGTGCGTTTCATGAACAGAATAACCAAAATTGCCGCAATCACAATATAAAGCAAATAATCGGCGAAAAACATCCCTGCCCAGTCCAAGGCCTTATATACGCTGGCTAAATTGTTTATTTTTTCGAAGAGAAAAACATTCGACATAACAACCATATTCTATCAGATTTTTTCAAATAAAAAAAGCGGGGTTGGGTTTTCCCTTCCCCGCTTTTTGCAAAGATTCAAATCAACTTTTCGAGCTTTTCCACTTCTTCGGAAACAGGTTCGCCACCATTCGGCTCTACCTTGAACTTTTCTTTCTGGATGATTTTCAGCAGTTTGGTGATTTCGGGATCAGCGAACAATTCCCTGGGATCTTTCAGTATAGCTTCCTTGTCTAAGGTTATGGTTGTTTTTTCCCTGAGAAATCTCTCGGCGAATTTCTTACCCATTGCGCTGATGAGCTCTATGACTCTTTTGGTTTTTTTGGCCCGAACTTCGGGCGAAGATAAATAAGTGCCGATTTTTCCACTCAGTAAAACAGCGATTTTCTTCTTTCCGCCCTCAGTAAGCGTCTCCCGGTTTTTTTGGTAGAAAATAAATAATCCCAAAAAACGCCTCAGTATTCCCAGTTGGATCAACGATGATTCTTCTCTGTATTCTTTTGTTGCATCTGCGTAAAGTTGCTCAACTTTTGCCTTTGCCCGTTGATGGGCCCTTATCTCCTGAATTAAACTATTCGCCCTTTTCTCGGTTTCGGGAATAACCGGCACAACCATTTCTTTCTTTGCCATGTTTTCTCCTTTTTAATGAACTAAAAATATCCTTTTTCAGGATACTTTATATATACCACTAAATTTTTAATATGTCAACGACTTAATCCGTAATTAGTAGATTAGCATTAAATTCGCATATTGGCATCATATTTAGTTAGAACATAATATCCTCTTCCGCTCTTTTGTAATCGTGAATTTCTTCCGGCGCAAACCAAAATTCTATTTCATGCTTGGCTTCGTCCAAGGTTTCTGAAGCATGAATCAAATTATGAATTGCCCGCTTTCCACGATTTGCCGCAACCGAAGAATCA
>JAUYCU010000110.1 GCA_030692145.1 bacterium | reverse complement strand
AATAATTTAACCGTATTCTGGAATTGTTTTTTTGTTTCTGACGGGAATCCGACAATCACGTCGGTGGTGATTTTTATATCGGGAATCTTTTTGCGGATTTTTTCAATCAATATTTTGTATTGTTGGATCGTGTATTTACGGTTCATTTTTTTGAGAATTTCATTATCTCCGCTCTGGACCGGTAAGTGTATTTCTTTTTCCACTTTTTTGCATTCGGCAATTACATTAATTAATTCATCGGACATGTCCTTGGGATGGCTGGTGAGAAATTTGATTTTAAAATTACCGGGCAAAGAATTTAGATTTCTGAGTAATTCAGGAAATCCATATTTATAGCTATTTACGTTTTGTCCCAATAAAACTATTTCCGTATGTCCGTTTTTCAAGAGTTCCCCAAATTCCTTAATTACCTCCTTAAGTGGTCGAGAAATTTCTCTTCCTCGCGTGTATGGCACAACACAATATGAACAAAAATTATCGCATCCGGTCATAATCGGAAGATAAGCAGATGATTGTGGCTGGCACTTTGGTCCAATAGAAAGATATTCTTTGCCGAGAAATTCGTTGATATCTTTTATTTCATCAAAAAACGCCCTGAATTTCGGAATATCGGACTTAATCAAGCAGCCGGTAAGAATTTTTTTGGCTTTCAAATTCTTGAATTTCTTATTCAATCCGAAAATTCGGTCGATTGCGGTTTGGCGCACAGAACAAGCATTAACCACAATTAAATCAGCCCCCTCTATTGTGGGGGCCTGTTTATATTCTTTTTTCTCCAAAAAACTTGCTATGCGTTCGGAATCGGATTCATTCATCTGGCATCCAAACGTCTTGATATAATACTTTTTCATAATTCTCATTCATTCTTGCCCCGTTAGTCGCCGCAGGCGACTGTTGCGGGGTGGCATCCGAATGTCTTAATGAAATATTTCATTTCAACTCTTTCTTGATTTTCTCAATAAATTTATCAATATCAATTGTTTCAATTTCTTTTTTACCCCGCGAGCGCACAGCTAAATTATTTGAATTCATTTCTTTATCACCAACAACAATAATGTATGGAATTTTCTGCAATTCAGCTTCGCGGATTTTCTTGCCCAGAGTTTCGTCGGATTCATCGGCCTCAACCCTGAATTTGTTTTCTGCAAAAATATTTCTGATTTTTTGTGCAAAATTTCTGTGTTTTTCTCCAACAGGCAGGATTTCGACCTGAACCGGAGACAGCCAAAACGGAAGCGCGCCGGCGTAATGCTCAATTAAAAATGCCATAACTCTTTCAATCGCTCCAATTGATGAGCGATGGATTACAATGGCTTCTTTTTTGCTTCCGTCTTTATCAATGTATGTCAGCTCAAATCTTTTTGGCATTACAAAATCATATTGCACTGTAAAGGCGGTATTTTCTTTACCGGAGAAATCCTTCATCTGTATGTCAATTTTGGGCCCATAGAATGCTGCTTCTCCCTTTGCCTCAAAAAATGGAGCTTTTCTTTGTTTTAAAACTGTTCGTAATACGTTTTCTGCAAAACTCCACGCTTTATCATCTTTGTAATATTTTTTATTATCTTTTCTGTCACCTAATGAAAGCCGGTAACGAAAGTCTTTTATTTTTTCCAGGCCCAATGCATCGGCAACAAATTCAATTAAATCTAAAACGCCATTTATTTCGTCTGATGCCTGTTCTTTTTTACAGATAATATGAGCATCTGCCAAACAGAATAATCTTACGCGGAATAATCCCGATAATTCTCCCGATTTTTCATAGCGGAATTGTTTTGCCAGTTCGGCAATTCTCATTGGTAATTCTTTATAGCTTCTGGGCCTCGAGGCATATAATTGAAAATGGTGAGGACACGTCATTGGTCTTAAAATCAATTCTTCCCCCTCAATTTTCATTACCGGGTACATCGAATCTTTATAATAAGGATAGTGTCCGGATTTTTTGTATAAATCTACTTTTGCTATGTCGGGAGTATAAACGTGTTTATATCCTCTTTTTATTTCCTCATCAATAATAAATCTTTCCATTTCTCTTCTTATTATTGATCCTTTTTCGGTAAATAATGGTAGCCCCTTGCCGACTAAATCAGAAAAAACAAACAAATCTAATTTTTTGCCCAGTACTCTATGGTCTCTTTTTTCTGCTTCTTCAATTTGTTTTAAATAATTATCAAGTTCGTTTTTGGTTTCAAAGGCAACAGCGTAAATTCTTTGCAGCATTGGATTTTTTTCGCTGCCCCTCCAATAAGCACCGGCAATTTTAGTAAGTTTAAATGCGTCGGGATTTATTTCCTTGGTTGTTTTAACGTGCGGGCCTGCACATAAGTCGGTGAATTCTTCGGATTTATAAATCGTGACTTTTTTTGCCGAAAGATCTTTTATTAATTCTAGTTTATAGGGTTGATCCTTGAATATTTTTTTTGCTTGTTCTTTGGTTGCGAAAGATTTTTCGAATTTAATATTTTGCTTAATCAGTTCGCGCATTCTTTTTTCGATGCGTGGCAAGTCCCCGGGTAGGAAAGCCCCGCCTTCGCCAGAGGCTTCTACGGGCAAAGCAAAATCGTAATAAAACCCGTTTTCGATTGTCGGGCCAATGCCAAGCTTAACATTTCCATAAGTGTTTTTTACGGCATGCGCCATAATATGCGATAAGGAATGGCGGATTATATCTATTTTCATATATTTATTATTGGGTCGTTAATTCTTCTGCTTCGTCGCAGAGGATTTTAAATTGGTCGTCTTTGTCGGATAATCTTCCGGTAAGAAGAATAATTTTTCCCTCTTGCCAGATAATCGGGTTTCTGTCGAGAATCGAAGCGAAAACCAATACTTCTATTTTACCAGTCAGGTCTTCCAGCGCCACGAAGAGCATCGGACTACCGGATTTAGTGATAAATTTGCTGATTTTGTTGATTACTCCGGCAATTTTTACCTTTTTGTTGACTTTGCTTTTATTAAGGTTCTTTATCAAAACAACCTCGTCTTTCAATAGGTGCTTGTGAGAGTTAAGCGGATGGTCGGAAATATACATTCCTAAAAGTTCTTTTTCCCACTGAATTTCTTCCGATTCCAGTTTTCTATTGTCGTGATTATTAGAAAAAAGAAAATGGTTGTTGTTTTTGGGCGCCTCTTCTTCAAATAGGCTTTTTTGTCCCTGGTTTCTAGTTTTTTGCGACTCCTTGGAAAACGCCAAAAGGTTTTCCAGGCCCTGAAGCAGTTCCTTTCTCGAGGCCAATTTATCGAAAGCCCCCGCCTTAATTAAGCTTTCCAGTGATTTTTTATTCAGCACTATCGGTTTGTCGGGAGCGGGGGAAAGTCTAATCAGAAAATCGGCCATGGTTTTAAAGGCATCGTTTTTCTTTCTTTCTTCTACTATTTCCTTAACTACATTATGCCCCACATTTTTAATTGCTGCAAGTCCGAAACGGATTGCGGGTTTGTCGTTTCTGGTTTTTGGAGGGATCAGGGTAAAATTATCCAGGCTTTCGTTTATATCGGGAGGAAGAACCTGGATTCCGTGACTTTTCGCTTCTTCAACCAAGATGTTGATTCTGTCTAAGTCTTTTTGGTCAGCCTGCATCAGAGCGGTAATAAATTCTTCTGGATAATTTGCTTTTAAGTATGCGGTTTGATAGGCAATTAATGCATAACAGGTTGCGTGACTGCGATTAAATCCGTATTCGGCAAACGGTTCTATGGAGTCCCAGATTTTCTGGGCAGTTTCTTTTTCCACGCCATTTTTCACCATTCCTTCTATCATTCTGTCTGCCTGCTGTTCAAGCAATTTTCTAATTTTCTTTCCCACTGCTTTTCTTAAAACATCTGCTTCAGACATGGTAAATCCCGCTAAATCTTTTGCAATCTGCATTACCTGTTCTTGATAAACCAATATTCCGTAAGTATTTTCCAAAATTGGTTCAAGTTTTGGGTGGACATATTTAATTTCTTTTTCTCCGTGTTTTCTGGCAATATATTCAGAAACCTGATTAAGACTTAATGGGCCGGGGCGGTATAGAGCAACCATGGCAATAATATCTTCAAGCGATGTTGGTTTTAGTTTTTGCAAATACTTTCTCATGCCTGAAGATTCTAATTGGAATACGCCGACTGTATTTGCTTTTCTGAAAAGTTCGAATGCTTTAGCGTCGTTTAATGGAATATTATCGATATTGATTTTAGTTCCCTTAAGTTTTTCAATCAAATTTAAAGCTGTTTCAACAGTGGTTAAATTTTTCAAACCAAGAAAATCCATTTTTAAAAGTCCGAGCGCTTCAATAGAATGCATTTCATATTGGGTAACAATTATTTGATCGTCTTGTGAGGCGAATTGGCGCGGAGTATAGAAATCCAGTGGATTCTTGGTAATCACAATGCCGCAAGCATGGGTCGAAGCGTGACGAGCAACGCCCTCCAATTTTTTGGCAATATCAATTAAAGTTTTTGTTTGGTCGTCCGTATCATATGATTGGGAAAGTTCCGGAACTTTTTCTAGGGCATCTTTTAATGAAAATCCAAATGGAATCATTTTGGAAATTTGGTCGCAAAAAGCATAGGTATAACCCAGCGCCCTGCCAGCGTCTCTGATTGCCGCGCGGGCAGCCATTGTTCCGAAGGTGATGATTTGCGCAACGTGGTCAATTCCGTATTTTTTGGAAATATAATTGATTACTTCGTCGCGTCTGATATCGGCAAAATCGAGATCGATATCCGGCATG
>JAUYCU010000043.1 GCA_030692145.1 bacterium | reverse complement strand
GAAGATAAAAAATCTGATGAAATTGGTGAAAAAACAAATTTTTGTCACCGTTGTTTTGGCAATTGTTTTTGGTTTTGTTGCCGGGTTGCTTTCCTCTTCGTATTTAATCGGTTTGAATAATAAAAAAGCGGCAATTAACGAGATTAATTCAGCTACGAATCTGGGAACCGAAAAAACCATTCCCGAAGTGGTCAAAGAAGTATCTCCGGCAGTGGTAAGTATTATTGTCAGCAAACTTGTCCCGATACTGGAGCGCGGTTTTTATAATCCATTCGGAGAAAACAGCCCATTCGATATTCGTATTCCGATTTTGCGTGAAAAAGGGAAAGAACTTCAGGAGGTCGGTGGAGGAACCGGATTTATTGTTTCGCGTGACGGATTGATTGTTACCAATAAACATGTTGTTTTTGACGAAGATGCGGAATATTCCGTATTTACCAATGACGGAAAAGAATACAAGGCAAAGGTTTTGGCCAGAGACCCGATTCAGGATGTGGCGATTTTACAAATTTCCGCAACCAATCTTTCCATGGTCAGGCTGGGTGATTCGGATAAACTGGAAATTGGCCAAACAGTAATTGCTATCGGTAATGCCTTGGGAGAATTCAGAAATACGGTCAGCGCGGGAATAATTTCCGGACTACTGAGAACAATTACCGCCAGCGGCGGAGGGGTGAGTGAGCAACTCGAACAATTGATTCAAACCGATACGGCGATTAATCCTGGAAATTCCGGTGGACCGTTATTGAATCTTTACGGAGAAGTTATCGGCATCAATACCGCAATTGTTAAAGATGCGCAAAGTATTGGTTTTGCCATTCCCGTAAATAAAGTTAAAAAAGACATCAGCGATATTAAAAAAAGTGGAAGAATAATTTATCCGATGCTCGGCGTGCGTTATGTTCTTGTGAACAAAGCGATTGCCGAAAGTAATAAACTTTCAGTTGATTACGGCGCACTAATCAGTAGAGGAGACAACAAAGATGAACCGGCAATCATTTCGGGTAGTGCCGCGGATAAAGCAGGATTAAAAGAAGGTGATATTATTTTAGAACTTAACGGAACGAAAATAAACGAAGAAAATCCTTTGTCGAAATTGATTTTGCAGTATAGCCCGGGCGAAACAATAAACCTGAAAGTATTGAGAGATAAAAAAGAAATAATTATCAGCGTGGTGTTGGATGAAATGAAGTAGGGTGGGTGTTCGGAATTTATTTATCAAAAAGACACACGTCGGCGCCCCAGCGAGGCGCCGCGTTCCGTCTCGCCCTCGCTCTCCCTCGACTTCGCTCGGGAACCATGCCCGCTCGGGCTGCGAATGGTCTTTTTAATAAATAAATTCCTCACTAAAAGAAAGAGGCTTGGCGGAGTTTATCCGCCTCTGGCGGAAAATTGTCTCAGTGAAAATAAATTCCTCGCCCCGTTTTTTATAAAAGGCAAAAATCCAAAGTCATATATTTGCATCAAGGGGTGAAAGACATTAACGTAAAAATAAAATAAGGGGGGTGTAGGGTCGCCCCCTTGCGGGCAAATATAGATTTTGGATTTTGCCGTCCCCGCCCACTTGCTCTTGTTTTTTAAATTGATTAAAATTAAATATTGGTTAAGTAATTTCGTATGATAAAAAATAAATTTCTACAAATAAAGAAGAGAGACGGAAGAATAGTTGATTTTAGTCAGGAAAAAATCACCGAAGCGATTTTTAAAGCTTTTACCGCCACCAATAAAGGAGGGCAGAGGGTCGCCAAAAGACTTTCTAATCGGGTGGTGGTTTTATTAAATAAGAGATACAAAAAAGATTATACGCCGACAGTCGAAGAGATTCAGGATTTGGTTGAAGAGGTTCTGATTCTGAATGATTTTGCCGATACGGCCAGGGCATATATTCTTTATCGTGAACAAAGAAGAAGAATCAGGGAAACAAAAATCGCCACGGACGAAGCACTGGATATGGTTAACGGATATCTGGAGGATTTGAATTGGGAAGTTAGAGAAAACAGTAATATGGCCTATTCGTTGCAGGGCTTGAATAATCATATTTCCAATTTCGTAACCAAAAGGTACTGGTTGAATAAAATTTATCCGCAGGAAATAAGGGAAGCGGTTGATTCCGGAGATTTTCATATTCACGACTTGGGAGTTTTGGCAACTTATTGTTGCGGATGGGACTTGACGGATTTACTTTTGAAAGGATTCAGAGGCGTGCCGGGAAAAGTGGAAACTGTTCCGGCAAAACATTTGCGGGTTGCGTTAGGGCATATCGTCAATTTCTTCTACACGCTTCAGGGAGAAACGGCCGGTGCAGAGGCATTTTCCAATTTTGATACCTTGCTCGCTCCTTTTGTCAGGCACGACAATTTGGAGTATAAGCAAGTTAAACAAGCATTACAGGAATTCGTTTATAATTGTAATGTTCCGACCAGGGTCGGTTTTCAGACCCCGTTTACCAATATTACTTTAGACGTGATTGTTCCGGAGAACTTGAAAAATGTTCCTGTGATTGTCGGTGGCAAAGCACAAAAAGAGACCTATAAAGAATTTCAGCCGGAAATGGATATTATTAATAAAGCTTTTGCCGAAGTAATGTCCGCAGGTGACGCCTCGGGCAGGGTATTCACCTTTCCTATTCCGACCTACAATATCACCAAAAATTTTAATTGGGATAATCCGGTTCTGGACTTGATGTGGGAGATGACCGCGAAATACGGTATCCCCTATTTCGCGAATTTTATCAATAGTGAAATGAATCCCGAAGATGCGCGTTCGATGTGCTGCCGTTTGCGCTTGGATAATCGAGAGCTTTACAAAAGGGGAGGAGGACTTTTCGGCGCCGCGCCTCTAACCGGTTCGATTGGAGTGGTGACCATTAACATGCCACGCATCGGTTATCTTTCCAAAACAAAAGAAGAATTTTTCAGCAGATTGAGCCATCTGATGGATTTGGCCAAAGAATCTTTAGAAATGAAAAGGAAAACGCTTGAAAGCTTCAGCGAAAAAGGACTTTACCCTTACGCAAAGTTTTATCTCGATGGCGTAAAAAGAATGCGCGGCTCGTATTGGGGTAATCATTTTTCCACCATCGGGTTAATCGGAACGAACGAAGCACTTTTGAACTTTATGAAAAAAGACATTGCCAGTTCGGAAGGCAGGAAATTCGCAATCGAGGTTTTGGAATTTATGCGCGACAGGTTGGTCAAATATCAAGAATCGACTGGGAACATGTATAATCTTGAGGCATCTCCTGGCGAAGGAACCTCTTATCGATTGGCAAGAATGGATAAAAAACAATATCCGGACATTATTACCGCGGGAAACGGCGACCCCTACTATACGAATTCTACGCAATTGCCAGTTGATTACACCGATGATTTGTTTGACGCAATTAAATTACAGGATGACTTACAAACGAAATACACCGGCGGAACGGTACTGCATGGATTTATCGGCGAGAAAATTTCTGATGTCGAAAGCGTGAAAAAATTGATTAAAAAGGTATTTTCTAAATTTCACCTTCCTTATTTCACAATTACTCCTACATTCAGTATTTGTCCGAATCACGGATATATTTCCGGAGAACATTTTATCTGTCCAAAGTGCCTGATCGAACAGCCTTGTGAGGTTTATTCGCGTATTGTCGGGTATCTGAGGCCGGTTCAGCAATGGAACAAGGGCAAGCAACAAGAATTTAAAGACAGAAAAGAATTTAAGGTTAAAAAATAATTAGAAAACATGAAAATCGGTGGTTTGCAAAAACTTACTTTGGTTGATTATCCCGGTAAGGTAGCGGCCACTGTTTTTTTAATTGGCTGTAATTTCAGGTGTGGTTTCTGCCATAATCCGGAATTGGTAAACCCGGAGGAGGCGAAAAAACAGCCATTAATAGATGAAAAAGAATTTTTTGAATTTCTCGAAGGAAAAGAAGGATTGATAGACGGAATTTGTATTACCGGTGGTGAGCCGACAATACAGCCGGATTTATATGATTTTATCCGGAAAATCAGACAAAAAGGATTTTTGATCAAGCTGGACACCAATGGTTCGAATCCGGAAGTTTTAAGTAAATTAGTTAATGAGAATTTAGTGGATTTTATCGCTATGGATATTAAAACCAGCTTGGATAATTACAAAAAAACAGTAGGCACAGAGGTTAACTTAGAGAATATAAAAAAGAGCGTAGAAATAATAAAAAGCAGTGGAATTGATTATGAATTCAGGACAACTGTTGTGCCTGGGCTGGTTGAGAAAAAAGACATTGAAGAAATCGGAAAATGGCTAAAGGGGGCAAAAAAAATCGTTTTACAGCAATTTCAAAATAAAAAAGTTTTAAATAATAAGTTCAAAAAAATCCAGCAATACCCAGACAAAACATTAAAAGAATTCGGAAAAATTCTGGAGAAACATATTGGAGAAATCGAGCTTCGTTTATGAAAATATCGAATATTTTTTTGATAATCTGTTTGATATTTATAGTAGCTGTATTTTTTATTTCGCCGAGCTTGATTAAAAAAATCCCTTACCAAAATTTTGGCGAGGGATTATTTATTGGCACGGTTATCAAAGAACCGGAAATCAAAAATAGCAACACGAAACTGACCATAAAAACGGAAAACGAGAAAATTTTGGTCACCACCGGGAATTATCCCCAATATTTTTACGGTGATGTTTTAAAAGTCCAGGGAGAACTGGAAGAACCGAAAATTTTCGATGAATTTGATTACAAAAACTATTTGGCAAAAGAAGGAATTTACTTGGTAGCATATTGGCCGGAAATCGAAATTCTGGAAAGAGATAAGGGTAATCCGATATTTGGCGCAATTCTCAAATTCAAAAATAAAACCACTAATTCGATTGAAAAAATTATGCCATTTCCCGAAGCTTCATTGCTTGAGGGAATTATTTTGGGCAATAAACAGATATTTTCCGAGGATTTAAAAAATTCTTTAAACATTACCGGCACCAGCCATATCGTGGCTATTTCGGGAATGAATATCGTGATTATTTCCGAAATATTGATGTTTGTTTTAATTGCGATGGGTTTGTGGCGTAAGCATGCATTTTGGTTTGTTCTAGTCTTGATTTTTCTTTTTATAATTATGGTTGGTGCACCTGCCTCTGCAGTGCGCGCGGGAATTATGGGCGCGATTTTACTTTATGCGCAAAAAATCGGAAGAATCAGTAATGCCGCACGAATTATGGTTTTTGCCGCAGCGATTATGCTCATTTTTAATCCATTACTCTTAAGATACGATGTCGGGTTTCAATTGTCGTTTTTGGCGGTTTTTGGGTTAATCTACATCAAACCGGTTTTCGATGAGTTGATTTTGAAAAAAATCAAAAAGGAAGAACTTAACGGATTATTGCAGATTGTTACCACTACACTTGCTGCACAAATCGCGGTTCTGCCTGTTTTGATTTACAATTTTGGCAGAATTTCCTTTATTTCCCCGCTTACCAATATTTTAATCGTACCCTTTATTCCGTTTCTGACCGCAATTGGCCTGATTTTTATTGGCGGAACGATAATTTGGGGATTTCTGGGAAAAATTTTGCTTTGGCCCGTTTATTTGGGAGTTACTTATGTTCTGAAAATAATCGATTGGTTTTCCAAAATTCCCTGGGCAGCAAAAGAAATTCAAAATATCCATTGGCTGTTTTTAATCGGATATTATATTTTATTAATCGGATTAATATGGTTATTCAAAAGAAGCAAAAGATTGGCTTTCTGATTTTTTTGTTCTTAACGACAATCGTTGTCTGGGTTTTTGTTTTTACCCAAGAAAGCGGGAAATTTTTAAAGATGGAATTTTTTGATGTTGGCCAAGGCGATGCGGAATTTATCGAAACGCCCCAGAGACAACAGATTTTGATTGACGGTGGTCCGGACATGTCGGTTTTGGAAAAACTGGGAAGAGCAATGCCTTTTTACGACCGATATATCGATTTGGTTATTTTGACCCATCCGGAAACCGATCACCTTAATGGTTTAATTGAGGTTTTGAAACGTTATAATGTCGGCGCAGTCATCACTACCGGCATTATCAGAGATACGCAAGAATATAAAGAATGGATTGGTCTTTTGGAAGAAAAAAGAATTCCGGTTTTTATCGCTAAGGCAGGCGGAATAATTGATTTAGGTGATAATATAAATGTAAATATTATATATCCTTTTGAAAACTTAGCTGGCAAAAAATTATCGGACACCAATAATAATTCTATTGTGAGCCAATTGGTTTATGGCAATTTTGAGGCACTATTTACCGGCGATATCGAGAAAAGCGCGGAGAATAAATTAATTTCTGCGGGCGTTAATTTGAATTCGGATATTTTAAAAATCGCGCATCACGGCAGCAAGACATCGACCAGTGACGCATTTCTTAGGGCGGTTAATGCGATTTTGGCGGTGATCGAAGTCGGGAAAGATAATAGTTATGGCCATCCACACCAGGAGGTTTTAGAGAGATTAAAAAATCTGAATATTCTTCAAACCGGAAAGGATGGGGACATAAAGATTTTTAGTGATGGTTTAAGTTTCGAGATTAAAAAATAAAACAGCCACCTACGTGGCTGTTTTTCGAGGGTGATCGATTCCGATGAATTTCATTGTTTTGGGATTGCGCAAGATTTTTTTGTAGAGTGCGATAACTTCTTTCTTGGGGCCGGGAAATTCTTTAGGAGCGCCGTGCTCCTCATACTGGATTGTCATTGTTTCGCAATCCATTCTTTCCAGCTCTTCAATGAATTTAATTCCATCACTCATTTTTACCTCCTTTTTTACCCTTCCGTAGCTCTATGCGTAGGAGGGTGCCCTGCCGAAGCTTTATGCGTAGGTGGGCTTTTAAATTTGCTCAAAGAGCAGATTTTAATTTAGCACAAGGGAAATAATTTTGCAATACTAAATAAAGCGCGAGCCGACAATAATTTTAAAAAGCCAGAGAATAACTGGAGAAATAAATTGAAAAAGAAAAAACACAAAAAACAAAACCAGAATCATTCCGTATTTTTCCATTCCCGCGATTATTGATTGGTATCGATAAGGGAGAACAGCGGAAATTATTTTTGAACCATCGAGTGGCGGTATGGGCATTGCGTTGAATACAGCCAATACCAGATTGAGAATTACTATATATATGAATATTTTAATCAAATTGTCGATATACGGCGAGCCGCCAATCGGTAGAAATCTAAGCGTTAGTCCGAAAATCAAAACAATAACCAAATTTGAAAGTGGGCCGGCTGCGGCAACCATTGCCGGCCCCCATTTTTTATTTTTTAAATTATGCGGATTATAAGGAACAGGCTTCGCATAACCGAAAAGAAACGGAGAGTTAAACATCAAGAGAAAAAGCGGAATTAAAAAAGAACCCCATAAATCTAAGTGCTTTAATGGGTTCAGGCTTAATCTTCCCGCGTATTTTGCCGTTGGGTCGCCCAAGTAATTTGCCATCAGTCCGTGGGAAACTTCGTGAATCACTACCGACATCAGAAGAATGGCAATCTGAATTAGAATTAGAATCGGGTCCATTTATTTGCTAAAAAAATAAATATATGATATTTTTTAAGTTAATCCATTAATTCCTAATTGAATCGTAAAATATGAGCAGAATTTGCGAAATATGTGACAAAAAATCGATTATGGCGACAGTCAGAAAAAAGCTGAGGAGTAAGTATAATCCTACCATAAAAAAAAGGAAATACCCAAATTTGCAATGGGTAAAATTGGCCAACGGAAAACGTGTGAAGGCCTGTACTAAATGTATTAAGAAAATGGGAAATAAAAAATAATTTACGGGGTGTAGTATAGCGGCAGCCCTGAACGAGTCGCCTTCGGCGACCGTACGGGGTAAATACGCACCTTTATCCCGTATCAATTGCCGGGATATCGGATAGTGGTAGTCCGCGCCCTTGGGGTGGGCGTAGCCCCGGTTCAATTCCGGGTATCCCGAATATAGTGATTTTGATGCGGGGCTTGGGGTGGGTGTGGCCCGAGTTCAATTCTCGGCACCCCGACTTCGCGAGGCTGTAGCCCGCTTCGTCGTGGCGTAGGCCCGATTTGTTTGACTAAATCTTAAATAATTGTTATCTTTTAAAAATAATCTCAACCGCGTTGGGAGAGTTTATTAATAACAAGAAATATGCCTACAATCCATCAATTAATCAAAAATCCAAGAAAGATAAGTAAAAGCAAGCCAAAAACGCCAGCCTTAAGGCGGGGATTTAATGTACCTAAAAATCGTCCGATAAAGTCTTTTTCTCCATTCAAAAGGGGTGTTTGTGTTAAAGTTTACACCACTACGCCAAAAAAACCGAATTCTGCACTGAGAAAAGTTGCCAGAGTGAGGCTGACTAACGGAATGGAGGTAACCGCCTACATTCCCGGCGAAGGACATAATCTTCAAGAACACTCGATAGTGGTAATTCGTGGCGGAAGAGTAAAGGACTTGCCTGGCGTAAGATATCATATCGTGCGCGGTGTTTTGGACGCTGGCGGAGTAGACGGTAGAAAACAGCAAAGATCGAAATATGGCGCTAAAAAAGACAGCGGCGTAGCCAAAAAAGATAGTGGCGGGGCTAAAAAAGAAGCCTAATTTAAGTCGATGAGAAGAAAAAAAACATTCAAAAGAGAACCGAACCCGGACCCGAAATACGGGAGTGTTTTGGTGGCCAAATTCATCAATAAAATGATGGAAGGGGGTAAAAAATCGACCGCACAAAGTGTTTTTTATTCTGCACTGGAAGTCGCGGGTAAAAACCTCAAAAAAGAAAATTTATTGGAAGTTTTGGAAGAAGCAATAAAAAACACCTCTCCCTTACTGGAAGTGAAATCAAGAAGAGTTGGTGGAGCCAATTATCAAGTTCCCTATGAGGTGAAGGGTAAGAGAAGAGAGGCATTGGCAATACGCTGGATTATTAGTGTTTCAAGAAAGAAAAAAGGAGCAAAAATGGCGGAAAAACTGGCCAAAGAATTGACCGATGCATACAATAATATAGGTGACGCGGTAAAGAAAAAAGAAGATACGCATAAGGTTGCCGAAGCCAATCGTGCTTTTGCGCATTTTGCCTGGTAATCATATGTCACGAGAATATCCAATTGAAAAAAATCGAGATATTGGTTTTATCGCCCATATTGATGCCGGGAAAACAACCGTTTCCGAACGGGTGCTTTTTTATACGGGAATATCCCATAAAATCGGCGAAGTTCATGAAGGAGCGGCGATTATGGACTGGATGGAGCAGGAAAGAGAACGGGGAATTACTATTACTTCCGCTGCCACTACTTGTTTTTGGACTCCGGGAGAATATCTAAAAAAAGAAGTTAAAAAGGAATATCGTATAAATATTATCGATACGCCCGGTCATATTGATTTTACCGCCGAAGTACAAAGATCTTTGCGCGTATTGGACGGAGCAGCGGTTATTTTTGACGGAGTCGCGGGAGTTGAGCCGCAATCGGAAACAGTTTGGCATCAGGCGGACAAATTCAATGTTCCGAGAATCGGTTTCATAAATAAAATGGACAGACTTGGGGCAAGTTTCGAAAAAAGTTTTGCCTCGATATTGGAAAGGCTAACCCCAAACGCAGTAAGAATGCATCTTCCTATCGGACTGGAAAATGAGCATAAAGGAGTTGTTGATTTGCTGACAAAGAAAGCTTATTATTTCGAAGGTAAAAACGGAGAACAGGTTCTCGAGAAAGAAATTCCCGAAGAATTGAAGGCTGACGCGGAAAAATACAGGCACGAACTGATTGAGAAAATCGTCGAACAGAATGACGAATTAACGCAAAAATACCTGGAAGGAAAAGAAATCGATGTCGAAGAACTGAGAAAGACTCTGCGTCAGGCAACTATAAACTATAAACTGGTGCCGATTTTTTGCGGAGCAGCTTTGCATAATATAGCAATACAGCTTTTAATCGACGCGATTATTTATTATTTACCCTCTCCGGTTGACTTGCCGGCAGTGGAGGGAATCGATACGAAAACAGAGAAACCCGTTACCCGGGAAATATCCGACAGCGCTCCTTTTTCGGCTTTGGCCTTTAAGGTTGCCAGCGATCCTTATGTCGGAAGCTTAACCTATTTTCGTGTTTATTCGGGAAAATTGGAAGCCGGTTCCTATGTTTTAAATTCAATCAGCGGACAAAAAGAACGAATCGGCAGAATTTTAAGAATGCACGCGAATAACAGAGAGGACGTAAAAGAAATTTATGCCGGAGAAATCGGTGCGGCTGTCGGCCTAAAAGATACAACCACCGGCGACACATTATGCGATCCGGAAAATCCGATTGTTCTGGAAAGAATTACTTTTCCCGAACCGGTTATTTATATTTCCATTGAGCCTAAAAG
>JAUYCU010000034.1 GCA_030692145.1 bacterium | reverse complement strand
TGGTGATGAATTTAACTGAATTGCGCGGTTCGCGGTTATCAAGCTCGGTAATCAGAATCGAATCCTCGGTTGCGATAATTAAATGCTGATTGGTTCTCGGATACCAGACAACATCAAGAATTTTTTGCTCGAAATCCATTTTATCCAGACTTCCTTTTTTGAATTCGCAACCATTGGTTGTTTCGTCCAGATAAAGAACTTCCAGTGATTTTTCTTTTTGGCAAAGCAGTTTTTTGAAATCAGGGGAGAATATCCATTTGCATTGATTAAAGCTCGGATAAACCTGTGTGAAAAATTCCGCAGACCGGAGGCTGCTCAAATCCAGCTCATAGATCTTGCCCGTAATGCTATCCGAATACACAATTCCGTTTTTATAGATAGCATAATTCAGCACATTGGGAACAAGAACCTTGGAAAGCGTTGATTGATTAGGCGCGTTTTCGTTCCAGTTGATATAGTAGAGATTATTGTTGGTCAGAAAATATATTTTCTGGCTATTTTTGTCGATTTGAATATTGTCTATTTTCGAAATTACGTATTTCGATTTTTCTTTTATTGTATTGGTAAGCATGTTTAAAGAATACGGCGCTTCGAAAAACGAAGCGTAAACCTCACTAATATTTGCTACCATAAAAATTTTCGGAGTTAACGGCACAAGAAAGATGTTATTTGCCTTAGTGACGATTCCCGATTCAACAATCAGATTTTTCCGCCAAACATGATATTCGTCCTTAATAACCCTAACTTCGTAAATTTGGGGAGGAAGATGCCTGATAAAATCGCTGGTTTTGCCTCTGGGGATATCGTTGATATAAATTTCCGCTCTCGGCGGAATTGATTTTAGGTATATGCCTCCGGCATCGACAAATATTTTTTCCTCAAAATCAAAATTAAAGCCCCAGGCATATAAAATAATCACCGGGGCGGCAATAACAAATATTCCCAAAAAAATGATAAAAATTAGCCTACGCGTTTCTCGAGTCATAATCTTAATTTAGCATTTTTTGAAGCCATTGCCAAGAGAAAATATATAAGATATAATTGTTCTAATGTTTGATCGCTTCGCTTGTTTTAATCGTAAACATTTTAAACATTTCAAACATCGAACATTTCAAGCGTGAGCGATTAGCGAACTAAGTATGTTTGTAAAGAAAATTGGCATAGATTTAGGTACGGCAAATACTTTAGTTTATGTCCCGAAAAGAGGCGTGATTATTAACGAACCCACGGTGGTTGCGGTATCTATAGACGATAACCGTATTTTGGCCGTAGGAAACGAAGCCAAAGAAATGATCGGAAAAACTCCGGACAGCATTGTTGCTTATCGTCCACTAAGAGACGGAGTTATCGCCGACTACAAAGTGACGCAGGCAATGCTCGCTTATTTTATTTCCAAGGCAGAGGGCAAGATAAGAATTTTTCGACCCGAAGTGATGATT
Source organism: bacterium (assembly GCA_030692145.1). GTDB lineage: Bacteria > Patescibacteriota > Minisyncoccia > RBG-13-40-8-A > RBG-13-40-8-A > JAUYCU01. The sequence continues at coordinate 1,707 of JAUYCU010000034.1, read as the reverse complement.
TCCGTTCCTGCGGGAGTCACCTCAACGGAAAGAAGAGCAGTAATCGAAGCGGCGATGCAAGCTGGAGCAAGGGCGGCCTATCTGGTGAAAGAACCGGTTTTGGCGGCAATCGGCGCGGGAATTCCCATAAATTCGCCTGCGGGAAACATGATTGTGGACATCGGGGGAGGAACCTCGGAAGTAGCGGTAATTTCTTTGGGCGGAATTGTTGCCTGGTCATCGGTAAGGGTGGCCGGAGATAAAATCGACAGGGCAATTGCCGAATATATCAAGAAAAAACACAATTTGGCAATCGGGGAAAGAACCGCGGAAGAAGTAAAAATTCAGATTGGTAGCGCTTTACATAATTCCGAAAGAGGAAGCATGGAGGTAAGAGGAAGAGACTTGATTGAGGGATTGCCGAAAACAATCGAAATCACCAACAAAGAAGTGGTTGATGCCATTTCCAGCGAACTTAGAGAAATCATTAAGGCGATAAAAGCCGTATTACAAGAAACACCGCCTGAGCTTTCGGCCGACATTATAAGTAGAGGAATGATTTTATCCGGCGGGGGAGCGCTACTTAACAAGATGGACGAGCTGGTCACGAAAGCAACCGGCGTGCCCGCTTATGTTGCGGACGAACCATTGCTTTGTGTGGTCAAGGGAACCGGGATTGCTCTCGAAAATTTGGAAGTTTACAAAAGAAGCATAATGAGCAAAAGGTAAAGCATATGAAAATTGGAATTACGAACAGTCTTAACCTTGAAAAAAGAACAGGGGTTGAAGAATACGTATATCAAATATTGAAGCACTTTCCAATGGTTGATGATTACGGAAATCATCAACTTTTTTATCACGATAGACAGAATTTAAAATGGCCTTTCAAAAAATTTTGGACACAAATCAGATTAAGTTGGGAAATGTTGAAAAACCCACTCGATATTCTGTTTATTCCCGCGCATACTTTTCCGATAATTCATCCAAAACTGATTATTACCATTCATGGACTGGAATACGAAAACGTGCCAAAAATGTATTCTTGGTACGAAAGATTAAAGTTGAGATTCTTGACTAAAAGAAATGCTAAAAAAGCAAAAAAGATTATTGTTCCGTCGCAATCAGTAAAGAATGACTTGATTAGGTTTTATCAAATCAATCCGGAAAAAATATTCGTGGTTTATCACGGAGTAGAAATTCAAGATTCGGGGCTATCCGCCCGAGGCGGATCCGCCTCCAGCGGAAAAAAATACATTCTATACTTAGGAGGCGGACATAAAAGGAAAAATATCGAGGGTTTGAAAAAAGCGTACGAGATTTTAAGGGAGAAATACCCGCCCGCATCGCCAGCGAAGCGTGGCGGGCGCGGTAAAATCGAGCATGAATTGGTTTTTGCGGGAGTCGATAAACATGTTTCTGAAGAAAAAAAATGGGAACTTTTGAAAAATGCGGATATAATGGTTTATCCGTCATTATACGAGGGATTCGGATTTCCGCCCCTGGAAGCGCAAAGCGTTGGCGTTCCAGTGGTTAGTTCGAATATTTCCAGTTTGCCGGAAATTTTGGCAAGTTCCGCTTTATTGGTTAATCCCTACAATCCCGAAGAAATCGCTGAAGCAATCTATAGGGTTTTAAGTGATGAAAATTTAAGAAACGATTTGATAAAAAAAGGCCGAGAAAACGTGAAGCGTTTTTCCTGGTCTAAGTGTGCGCAAGAAACATTAAAGA
>JAUYCU010000082.1 GCA_030692145.1 bacterium | reverse complement strand
GCTCAATTTTCTTAACTCATCAAGCTTTCTGGCATCCGGCCTTTTGTTGTTTTTAAGAATGTTTACATGCGTAATTTCATCGTTTTTTTCTTCGATATAATCAATTGCCAGGGTAAGTTTTGCCTCGGTTACTTCGGGATATTTTTCTTTAATCAATTCATCGAGTCCGCTGTTGATTACATTCAATTGATTTACACTTACCTGTTTTTCTTTGTGGTAAATTGCCGTTTCCAGCTTATCTCCAAGAAATTCATCAACAACTTTTTTAAGTTCCGCATCGATTTCCTTGATAACCAACTCTTTTTTTATCGGTTTTAATTCTTTGACAATATCCTTTTGGAAGTCGATTAGTTTTTTGATGTACTTTCTTGCCAAGTCGATTCCTTCAAGCATTTGGTTCTCCGGCATTTGCGGCGCCTGCCCTTCAATCATATTCAGGAGAATTTCTTTGTTTTTTTCGATTCCTGCGGCAAAAATTTCCGAGCCTGTTTTCGCTTTTGCACTTAGGGTCGAGGTAATCATCCAGTGGCCGCTATCGTCTTGGCCAACCGAAATTCCCGCAACCGGACCGTTAAACGGTATGTCGGAAACAGACAAAGCCATTGATGCGCCAATCAGCGCCGGTAGCCCGGGATCGTTTTCTCCGTCAAACGACATTACGGTTAAGACAACCTGTAAATCGTTTCTCAGTTTTTGGTTAAACAAGGGGCGAATAGATCTGTCAATCATTCTGCCGGTGAGAATCGCTTCATCTGATGGCCTTCCCTCTCTTTTAATAAAACGACTGCCCTTTATTTTTCCGGCAGCGTAAAATCTTTCTTCGTAATCCACGGTCAGGGGAAAGTATGTTTTGTCGCTTATGTTGGCGTCTAGCACGGCGGTTGCCAAAACAGTTGTTTGGCCGTAAGTTACCAGTGCCGAGCCATTGGTTTGTTGGGCTAATCTGCCCAATTCAACAGAGAGTTCTTTCCCTTCAATCTCTGTCTTAAAAATTTTTGTATCCATGATACATAGAAGCAGATTTCGCGCTGATTTTACTCATCGGGATACACGGATTTATGTGGAAAATTTTTCTGCATAAATCTGCTTTATGTGGAAAATTTTTCTGCACAAATCTGCGTATCTCGCAAAACGAGTCATATCTGCGCTTTTCTGCCCCCTTAATTAATTTATTTGTTAATTATCTTTTGATTATTCTGATTAAATATTTAACGGGATTTTTCGCCAAGTCGGTGAAGTCATCAACCGCTTCTTGAAGCTTGCCGGATGTACTTTTCCCAAAAGCGATTACTTCCACCATTTGCCCTTGGGCTTTCAAATGTTCGACTAAAGGTATAAAATCTCCGTCTCCTGTAACCAGAATAACGCTATCCACTTTTTTACTTAATTCAATTGCATCAACCGCCATTCCGACATCCCAATCCGCTTTTTTCATGCCTCCGGGAAAAATCTGTAAGTCTTTGCTTTTTACTTCGATTCCTGCTTTTGTTAAAGCTTCCAAAAAAGCTTTTTCTTCCCCGCTTTCGGTAGTGACCACGTAGGCGATTGCACGTATCAGTTTTCTTCCTGCAACCGCGGTTTTTAAAATTTCACCGAAATTTACCCGGGCATGATAAATATTTTTTGCCGAGTGGTACATGTTTTGCACATCAATCAAAACGCCCACTCTTTGTTCCTTGTGCTTAATAATTGCCATTTATTTTTTCAATTCCAATGCCTTGATTATTTTTTTATATCTTTTCTCGTCGTTGCCTTCGAGCCACTCCAATAGTTTTTTTCTTTTCGAAACCATTCCCAATAGGCCTCTTCTTGAATGATTGTCTTTGGGGTGTTTTTTCAAATGGCCGGTCAGTTTTTTGATTTCTTCGGTTAAAATACCAATTTGAACATCCGCCGATCCGGTGTCGGTTTCATGCACTTTATGCTCTTCGATTATTTTTTTCTTTTTTGTTTTTTTCAACATATAATTCGATTATAATACATATTAATTCTTATGGCAAATAATCTTGCCAAAAATTAAATTCAACTCTATAATTTATTGTAATGGCAAAGAAATTTTTCTTTATTTTTTTATTGGTTTTGGGGCTGACTAATTTCAGCTCTGTTTTTGCGCAAACCGATTCGCCAGCCGGCGGAAAGCTGGAAATTAATTTTTTCTATTCGGAAACCTGTCCGCATTGTAAGGTAGAGCAGCAGTTTCTGGATACGATGCAGGAAAAATATCCGGAAATCATAATCAATCGTTATCTTTCGAGTAATACAGAGAACAGAAAATCGATGATTGATTTATTGGTAAAACACGAAGCGGAAAAATATATCGGACTTGTGCCAATTACTTTTATTGGTGAAGAATTTTTCCTGGGATTTGACGATGCCGACGGAGTAGGTAAAGAAATAGAAGCGTCGATTCAAAAACAGCTTAACAATATCGAGCCGAAACCAATTGAAGACAAAAACAGGATTAAACTTCCCATAATTGGCGAAGTAGATTTGAGTAAATATTCTTTATTTGGTCAGGCATTTGTTTTGGGCTTTTTTGATGGGTTCAATGTTTGTTCCCTGGGCGCGTTAATTTTGATTTTGGGGTTGGTATTAATCTTGCGTTCAAGGATTAAAATTTTGCTTTTTGGTGGAGCATACATTTTAACTACGGCAATTATTTACGGAGTCTTAATTATATTATGGTATAAACTTTTTTATTACCTTGGTCCGGTTCTGAATATAATGAATGTATTTGTCGGCGTATTGGGAATTTTGGGCGCTGTTTATTTTTTCCGCCAATTTCTCAAATTCAAAAAATACGGGCCAACTTGCGATACTGCGCAAAACAACAGTATCGTTTCCAAATTTTCCGCAAAGATACAGAATACATTTAAGGAAACCGGTGGAATCTGGGGGATAATCATCAGTATATTTATTTTTGCCGCAGTAATTACGGTTGTCGAGTTTCCTTGTTCTGCGGTGGTTCCGGTTCTGTTTGCCGGGATATTGGCGAAAGCGCAGCTTTCGTCCCTGACTTATCTTTTTTATATCGCGCTTTATATTTTCTTTTACATGCTCGACGAGATTATTGTTTTTCTTATTGCCGTATTGACGATGAACATCAAAATCGCTTCCGGAAAAAGCATGGTCTGGCTAAGCTTGGTTGAGGCAATTGTCTTGTTCGGCTTAGGAATTTATTATTTATCCTCGGTTTTTTAAGGATCTATTTTAGTTAATAAAACTCCTTTCCCGATTTTCAGGAAAGGAGTTTAAAATTTCTTTTCAGAATCTTTTTTAAAAAGTGCCATGGATGATACTTTTTTGGATTTCGAGAACTACTTTACATTTTCCCCTTCCCCACAGATCCGCTATCGCTGTTATGATATTACCTCTCGTTTCGATGTTGTCTAGTCGGATATTTATACTTTTGGGTAGGGGCGGAGTAATTGTTTTGATGGGAATAATATGTCCGTCAATTTCCAATAAAGAACAGGGTTCTTGGGGGGTAGTGGAAGTGTTTAGTTTGCCAAATACCTCATCGCTCATTTTAGCCTCCTTGTTTTGTACGATAGCATTCTACGAAATTCTTGTCAATATTAAAATCCGCGTTTAGCGGATTTCAATAATTTTATGCCCCCACAAGGAATCGAACCTTGATCAGCTGCTTAAAAGGCAGTTGCTTTACCACTAAGCTATGGGGGC
>JAUYCU010000074.1 GCA_030692145.1 bacterium | reverse complement strand
CATTCTTAATTGGAGGTGTATTCGTGTTTAAATTCACTATCGGTTGTCTGGAAGTCGTCATTTACCTGGTTGCGCGAATCACTAAGAACGAGAAACCGTTCTACGTGAAATGCGTTAAGGGTGAATGGGAACCCCGGCCCGAAGTCCCCTACCAGCTCTTTCGGGTGATCGAAATCACCCGCGACACAAAGAGTGACCTCAAATACCAATTCGAGGTCAGGGATGCTCAAGAAATCATCGAGCCCCTGGACTGGGAAGCAGGAAGCTGGTGGAAGTATTCCCACCCCAAGGGAGTGACCCTGCGCGTCGCTCTGGATGAGAATACCAATGAGGTATTCAGAGTCCGGGTCTGGGAACAGAACGGGAAGTTCATGCTCAACGTCGAGCACCACGACGAGCCCGTCGAACAACTTCCTGCCACGCCCGCCACCAAGCCGGCTCCTGTCGAGGTCGTTTACCAGCACGTCGAGGTGATCAAGCCCCGACACAACAACGGGAACGGCCACCGCGGAAACGGCAAAGGCGAGATGTCGAGAGACTTCCGCCGCGCCAAGAACGCCGTTCTCGCGCAGGACGACGAACGGTCCGCAAGAGGACACAAGGAGGACTCTCCCAAGGACATCGGCGACAACAACGCGTCGCAGGAAGAGATCGCCGAGATCGTGAACAAGGACCATTCCCTGGTCCAGCGCATGGATCTCAAGGATCTCCCGCCGGTTAACTGACCGGCCAAACCCCGAGAACTACCGTAAGGTGGATCCCGGGGTTCTTTTTTATTTGAATTTCGCTTAAAATGTGTTATATTAAATTCATATGAAAAACTTTTTCAAAAACTTCATTATCGTTTTTGTTATTTTGATTGTTTTGTCGGCAATCTATTCTTTTTATTATTCCTCCCCGCAATCCAAAGAAATCATTCCCTTAAATCAGGTGGTTTCGGATATTAATAACGGGAATGTCGCAAAAATCGCTATTCAGGAAAATAAGCTGGAAATCGAACTTAAAGACGGAACCAAGAAAACCAGCCAAAAAGAAGGCGAAGCAGGACTTACCGAATCTCTGAAAAACCTGGGAGTTGACCCGGAAAAACTGAAAGAGGTTTCTTTGGAAATAAAAAGCGAATACGGAACCTCTTATTGGATTATCAATCTTCTGCCTTTTCTTTTGCCGTTTCTGATGATTGGCGGACTATTATGGTTTATGTTCCGCCAAGCGCAAAAAGGACAAACCCAGGCCATGTCTTTCGGAAAATCACAGGCAAGAATCAATTCTCCGGACAAGAAACAAAAAACCACCTTTAAGGATGTTGCCGGAGCCCATGAAGCAAAAGAGGAATTGCAGGAAATCGTCGAGTTCCTAAAATTTCCCAAAAAATTTATCGAAATCGGCGCAAGAATTCCGCGCGGAGTTCTGTTGATGGGCCCACCGGGAACCGGAAAAACATTATTGGCGAGAGCGGTTGCCGGCGAAGCCAATGTCCCCTTTTTCCATATCTCCGGTTCGGAATTCGTGGAAATGTTTGTCGGTGTTGGCGCATCGAGAGTCAGAGACTTATTTCAGACGGCAAAAAAGAGCGCACCGGCAATTATCTTTATTGACGAAATCGATGCAGTGGGCAGGCATCGCGGCGCAGGAATTGGCGGAGGCCACGACGAAAGAGAGCAAACTCTGAATCAAATTCTTGTGGAAATGGACGGATTCGAGACCAACGCCAATCTTATTGTTATTGCCGCAACCAACAGACCCGACATTCTTGACCCAGCACTTTTAAGACCGGGCAGATTTGACCGACGCGTAGTTCTAGACATGCCCGATATCAAAGAAAGGGAGGCAATTTTGAAAATTCATGCCAGAAACAAAAAACTTGACAAAGACGTAAACCTCAGACAATTGGCGGAAAGAACTGCCGGTTTTTCCGGTGCTGACTTGGCAAATCTGGTTAATGAAGCAACAATTCTCGCTGCAAGAAAAAACCAAAAAACCGTAAATCAAACCGACCTTTTTAATTCCATCGAAAAAGTACTTCTTGGTCCGGAAAGAAAAAGCCACGTTTTATCGAAAAAAGAAAAAGAAATCACCGCTTATCACGAAGCGGGCCACGCCCTAATGGCCGCAAGTTTGAAAAATGCTGACCCAGTACACAAGGTTTCCATTGTTGCACGCGGCAGAGCAGCGGGCTATACTTTAAAAATTCCGTCAGAAGACAAACACTTAAGAAGCCGCTCGGAATTTATTGATGAATTATCGGTTTTACTCGGAGGATATTGCGCGGAAAAACTGATTTTCAACGAATTGACCACCGGCGCATCAAATGATTTAAAGCAAGCATCCGAACTTGCAAGGGCCTTGGTCACAAAATACGGAATGAGTGAAAAACTCGGCCCGATAACTTTCGGCGACAGCGAAGAATTGATATTTTTGGGAAAAGAAATAACCGAAAGCAAGAACTATTCGGAGAAGAAGGCCGCAGAAATCGACAGCGAAGTGGAAAAATTCATCAAAGACGCCCAGAAAACAACGGAAAAAATTCTCAAACAAAAAAGAAATAAACTCACGCAAATCGCCAAATACTTGGTTGAAAAAGAGACCATTGAGAAAGAAGAATTCGAAAGACTGATAAAAAGTTAAGGCACGCGCGCGTAGCTCAGCGGTAGTAGCACCGCCCTTATAAGACGGGGGTCCCTGGTTCGAATCCAGGCGCGCGCATATTTAAAACTCTCCCGCTATGCGGGAGAGTTTTAAATTGTACTTTTTATTCTTTGCCGACAAATATCGGTCTTTGAATAAAATCTACTGAAACAGGTTTGAGCGCATCTTTAAAAATCTCGTAAGTTTGCTTTCCATCATCTTCTCCTCTACAGCTGTATAAACCGAAATATAGCGAACCGTGCTCCGGATAAGTGTGAATCGAAACATGCGATTCAGCCAGTAAAACCATCAAGGTGAACCCATTCGGCTTGAATACGTGCGATGCTTTTTCCAGTATCGTAAACCTGTCTTTGTTCAAGGCCCACAATAATGCTTCTTCAAGTTTCTTGTGGTCGTTCAGAATCCCTTCGTCAATGCCGTGCATTACGCAGGAAATCTCATTCCCCCTTGTCGGAGATTGGTATTTCATAGGCCCCAAAGCTTGTTTAAAGAGCTTGATTAATTGTTATGTCTTTGTTAAGATATTTATATTATAAAATAAAAAAATACATAACGCAATTATGGAAGAATGCTTGGAAGAAGTAGAACGAAATCCATTCGAGGGTTGGGAGATTTCTCTGCAAAGAGAGCTGATTTTAGAATCCGGAATAGATAAAAGAGAGTGGATAATGAAATATTCCGCAAAATACAGGGAATTCATCAACGCAAACCCGCAATTGGCCGAAGAATATGAAGAAGATAAGGAGACGGCAAAGGAAAAAATCAAAAATTGGCTTTACCAAGAAGAAGCAATCCATTAAATAAATGGGCGGTTAGCTCAGTTGGCTAGAGCGTTGCATTGACATTGCAAAGGTCACAAGTTCGAGTCTTGTACCGCCCACCAAATATGAATATTCCAATTATCTACGAAGACAACGATGTAATTGTAATCGATAAACCAGCCGGATTATTGGCGCATCCGGTGACGGATGAAAAAAATACGCTTATCGATTTAATAAAAGAGAAGTGCCCGACAGCACAATTGGTGCATCGCCTGGATAAAGATACTTCCGGATTGATGGTAATCGCAAAAAATGAAAAAACTTACGAATGGCTCAAAAGTCAATTTTTAAATCGGCAAATCCATAAAAAATATCTGGCCCTGGTTATCGGTAATTTCAAAGACAAAAAAGGAATTATCACCAAATCTATTTCCAAGTCGAGAAAACGCGGAGGAAGCCAGACAATTTCACCTATCGGAAAAATGCGTGAAGCAATTACCAGATACGAAGTTTTGAAGGAATATAAAGACCATACCCTGCTCGAGGTGTCTCCCGAAACCGGAAGAACGCACCAGATAAGGATTCATTTGGCTTCAATCGGTCACCCTTTGGCTGGGGACGAAAAATATAAATTCAAAAGACAGGCAAAAATAGACGGCCTGAACAGACAATTTCTCCACGCCAGCTACTTGCAATTTAAAATGTCTAATGGTAATATCAAGGAATTCCAATCAGAACTACCCGAAGAATTAAATAAAACATTAAGAAGTTTATGTCCACTAAATTAGACATATTCAATAAAAATCAAACCCAAAAAGAAATTCCCGACATAAGGCCCGGGGACGTTGTTCGCGTACAATTAAAACTGGGGGAGCAAACAAAGAGAGGCGCGGAAAGAACGCAAACATTCGAAGGACTGGTTATCGCCAAGAAACACGGCAAAGGAATAAGCTCTACCTTTACGGTAAGAAAAATATCCGAAGGAATCGGTGTGGAAAGAATCTTCCCGATTTTTTCTCCAAGCATCTTGAAAGTGGAAATCGTCAGACGCTCGAAAGTCAGACGCGCAAAGCTTTATTATATGCGTGAACGCGCGGGTAAAAAGGCAAGAATGAAAACCAAAAAACTATTAAGCGTAGAATGGAAATCGGAAAATAAAGAAACACCAAAGAAAATCGAAAAAGAAGAAACAGCAAGCGAAAAAAAATCCGCCGAATAGGCGGATTAAAAATGCGCGAGTGCTGTAATTGGTAGCCAGGCTAGCTTGAGGGGCTAGTGTCCGTAAGGACGTGGAGGTTCAAATCCTCTCTCGCGCACATGTAAACAAAAATACGGCTTTGAAGCCGTATTTTTTTATTCTGTAAACAATTATTTGCGACTGGACCGGAAAATTAGCACCATACCCAACAGAATCAACCCAGCCGGCCAAAAACGAAAAATATAATAACGAAAAGAAAAAGGATGAAAAATATTAATCAAGAATAATATTCCGGCAATAATCAGAATCCAGCCAAAAAGACCTCCGCTCTTATTGCTTTTTTCTGCCGGTTTTTGAATGTCTTCTTTACCGAATTCTTCTTTTATTCCCTTTCCGAAGCTCTCTGCCTTACCCTTAATTTCTTCGGCAACTTCCTTCACCCTGTCCTTATCAATCACCATTTTTCCTTCAGGATCTTTAGGAATCAATACCCATAAAATCAAATAAAGTAAAACCCCGGAACCGCCCAAAACCGTAATCAAAACAAAAATCAAGCGCACGATTGTCGGGTCAACTTCAAAATATTCTCCTATGCCACTGGCTATTCCGGCGATTATTTTGTCGGTTTGCGACCGATGTAATTTTTTGTCCATAGATTTAAGATTATTCAGAGAGCGGGCGAGCGGAGTCGAACCGCCGTCTCTACCTTGGCAAGGTAATATAATAGCCGCTATACGACGCCCGCAAATTATTAATTATTAATCAACTCTTCTTTGTATAAATTTAACCATGTAAAGATTTTCTCTTTCAACCCTCGACTACAAACTACTAAACTACAAATTCCATGTGAGAGTCTTTTTGTTGGGTGCTTCCCCTGAATATATTGCGTTTTAAAAAATTGTGACCCTGGAATCTTTAACGTCTTTATCCAAAACTTTTTGCACTCTTTCTCGCTTAAATCGGGATATAAGGTTATCGAAATCTTTATCTTTTCAACGGAAGTACAGCACACTCTTAAAAGAAATTTAATAAAAATTTGGATCATTTTAGGATCAGTATTAGCTAGTCTAACCAAAGAATTCTCTATCTTGCCGTCCCCCTCGCCCCAATAAAGCATTAATCCAGCAACAAACAATGGGTTCTTCTTTAGTTTTTTAAATTCTTTCTTGGCTTGATCTCGAAACCCTTGTCGCCAT
>JAUYCU010000066.1 GCA_030692145.1 bacterium | reverse complement strand
TAAATGCGATGCTGGGAATGAATGAAATATTAAAGTCAAAAGTCCCGCCAATTCGGCGGGCAGGCGCCAGTCAAAAGTCAAAAGTTGTGAGAAAAATTAAGGTAAAATCTATTGATCTAAATGCTTTGCTGGTGGACTTTTTGAGCGAGGCCTTGTACCTGACTCAGACCAACAAAGAAATTTATGATAAAATTAAATTCGAGGAATTTACGGACAACGAATTGGAAGCAAAATTATTTGGCAACAAAATTGAATCCTTTGGCGAAGATATTAAGGGAGTGACTCATCATGATTTAAAAATCGACCAGCCTCGACTCGCGTCGGGCGAGGCGGGACAAAAAAACGGCCTATACGAAGCCACGATTTTGTTTGATATATAAAACAGTATGCAAAAAGATGATTTCAAGAAAATAAACGACTATATTTGGGAAATCGGGAAAAGAGGGAAAATGAATGTTCCGGCAAGGATTTATGTTTCGGAGAAAATGCTGAACGAGGTTTTTAAAGACAGATCTGTGGAACAATTGATAAATACCGCAATGTTGCCGGGAATCGTTAATTTCAGTATGGCTATGCCGGATATTCACGAAGGGTACGGATTTCCCATTGGCGGAGTAGCGGCAATGGACGCGGAGAAAGGAATAATTTCGCCCGGCGGAGTGGGATATGACATAAATTGTACCTCTGGAGATACAAATGTTTTATTAGAGCATGGATGCTATATGCCGATTAATCAATTAGAAAACAACTGGAAAGACATTAATCTTCAACACGCAGTTTTTAGAAAAAAAAGCCTTGCCATTTCTTCTCCTGTTTATTTTTTGAAAAAGATTTGCAACCCCCATATTGTTCAAATTACTACTATTGCCGGGAATCAAATTAAAGTTACCGAAGATCATCCAATTTATACATCTGACGGCATGAAAGAAACAAAGAGACTTACGGAAGGAGATAAAATAGCTATTTTGCCATTTAAGGGTGTGCGCTATAAAAAACCTTCTAATAAGATTATTTTGTCAGAAGACAGCTTTAAGAAAGCATTAACAAAATTAAAAGATAATTCAGGAAATGCTTTTAAACAAATTCTTTCCCATTTAAAAAGATTAAATGTTTTTCCTTTAAAATATGATTCTCCCGAGCTACCTTATTTATTAAAAATAATGGGATATGTTTTGGGGGACGGATGTATTTCATTTATTGGAAGGGGGAAAGTTGGAACCGTTGGTTTTTATGGAAAGAAAGAAGATTTAATTGATATTCGTAACGATATTAAAAGAGTAGGATTTACTCCATCTAGGATTTATAGCCGGGGAAGAAATCACAGAATTAAAACTCATTATAAAGAATATAAATTTTCTACAACAGAAAATAGCTTCAGGGTTTCTTCTTCTGGTTTTGCTACTTTTTTAGTAGCATTGGGCCTACCGTACGGATTAAGAACAGAAAAAGAATATAGGATACCAAAATGGATTTTTAACTGCCCCTTGTGGCAAAAAAGATTATTTTTAGCTTCTTTCTTTGGCGCAGAGCTTTCTACTCCTTCAACTTTAAATAAATATAATTTTTATACTCCTCAATTAAATATGCAAAAATCCGAAAGATTAAAAAGAAACGCAAGATTATTTTTAGAAGACGTACAAGAGCTTTTAGGTAAGTTTAAGATTAAAACCCATACCATTCAAGAAGTTCCTGGGTATGAATATAAGGGGAAAAAAGGAATTACAATCGGTTTTCGTTTACAAATAAGAGAAAAAGCAGATAATCTTATTAGGTTTTTCGAAACAATAAGCTACGAGTATAATCGAGAAAAATTTAAAAAATCCTGCCTGGCAGCAAATTATTTAAAGAAAAAATTAAAAATAGTTGATTTAAGAACTGAGGCGAGAAAGGAAATTAAAAAATTATATAAGAAGAAGGGAGATTTTAAAAAATTAGTAGAGAAATATAGCAGTAAATATACTCCCGTTCAATTCCTTTATCATTCTCTTTTTGAAGAAGAAAGCTGGGGAGTTAGAAGGAAGCGCGGAAATCCCCGAATTGCTTTTAGTTTTCCATCATTTGAAGAATATAAAAGGGAATATGCTTACGGAAATAAAGGATTGGTTTGGGATGAAATCGAAAAAATTGAAAAGGTTCCTTATAAAGATTTTGTTTACGATTTTACCGTAAATCACCCCGACCATAATTTTATTGCTAACAATTTTGTGGTTTCTAACTGCGGAATGAAACTTTTAAAATCCGAATTGTCGGAAAAGGAAATTTTGCCCTATTTGGACAAATTGACCACGGAAATGCAAAAAGAAGTGCCATCCGGACTCGGTCGGGGCAGGCAAATCAAATTAAGTATCGATGCCTTGAACGAAATTTTAAAAGGCGGGGCGAAAAAATTGGTTGAGCAGGGGTATGGGGAAGAGGAAGACATAAAAAATTGCGAATCAAACGGATGCATCGACCAAGCCGATGCATCGGTTGTTTCAGAACACGCCAAAAACCGCGGCAGAGACCAGGTAGGAACACTCGGTTCGGGAAATCATTTCTTGGAAATCCAAAAAGTAGGCGAAATTTTTGACGAAGATACTGCGCAAAAATTCGGATTATTCAAAAACCAAATTTTAGTAATGATTCACACTGGTTCGCGCGGCCTCGGTCATCAAATTGCCACCGATTATATTCAATTGATGATGCGAACGATGAGTAAATATAACGTGTCTTTGCCGGACAGAGAATTGGCTTGTGTGCCATTTAAATCGTCCGAAGGCCAAAGATATTTTAAAGCCATGTCAGCCGGAGCGAATTACGCTTGGGCCAATCGTCAGATGATTGCGCATTATATCAGAAAGGCCTGGAAGGAGGTTTTGGGAGAGAAAATAAAACTTAGTGCCGTTTATGACGTTGCGCACAATATTGCCAAAATCGAGAAATATGAAGTTAATGGCAAAGAAACAGAGGTCGTTGTTCACCGTAAAGGAGCTACTCGCGCATTCGTTGGTCAGCCGGTTTTAATTCCTGGTTCAATGGGCACCGCCTCCTATGTTTTGGTTGGCACGGAAAAAGGAAAAGAATCCTGGTATTCGACTTGTCACGGCGCAGGCAGAACAATGTCGAGAAACGCCGCAGCAAGGAGTTTATCAGGGCAAGAAATTATCAATAATTTGAAAGCAAAAGGAATTTTGGTAAAATGCTACAGTATGCGCGGCATTGCCGAAGAAGCGCCTCAGGCCTATAAAAATATCGACGAAGTAGTGGATGTGGTGCATCAAGCCGGATTGTCGCAAAAAGTCGCACGCTTAGTACCATTGGCAGTGATTAAGGGAGAATAAACGCGAGTAGGCGGGAGGCAAAATACATATTTAATAATCCGCTTTAATAATCCGCATTTTTGTATTAAAATAAAGGCATGGCAACAAAAAAAGAAAAAAATTACAGCGCTTCGATACCCGATTGGGTGGACAGTATAATTGTCCAGGGAATAAACAAGGGCGCTTCCGATATTCACTTTGATCCCTTAAAGGATAAGGTACTGGTGCGTTTCAGAATCGACGGAATTCTTCAGACCATAGAAGCGGTGGCCACATCGTTTATGGAAATGATTATCGCGCGGCTGAAAGCAATGGCGCAAATTGATACCATTGAGAAAAGAAAACCGCAGGACGGCCATATTTTGTTTCAATTCGACCCGAATGCCGATCCGGTCGACCTGAGATTATCGATTTTCCCCACGGCACTTGGCGAAGCAGCGGTAATTCGTATTTTAAATCGTAAGGAGTTTTTATTTGAGGACCTGGAAAAATTGGGGATGAGTACGGACGTTGCAGAAAAATTAAAAGAAGTCATTAAGCGGCCATCGGGAATGGTTTTAGTTACCGGGCCAGGCGGAAGCGGTAAGACATCTACGCTTTATACTCTTTTGAATCTTTTGAATTCAGTAAAACAAGAACACAACATTATTACTCTGGAGGACCCGATTGAATTATTGTTGTCGGGAATACGTCAATCTCAGATTCATCCGGAAATCGGATACACTTTCGCCGCAGGACTGCGTTCGATTTTAAGACAAGATCCGGACGTGATGATGATTGGAGAAATTCGCGACGACGAAACCGCGGAAATTTCCGTGCGCGCAGCTTTGATGGGTGCGCTTTTTCTCTCCACGATGCACACGATTAATTCCGTAGGTGCAATTATTAGGTTCGCGGAATTGGGATTATCGCGCTCATTGATAGCCTCCTCTCTTTTGGCGGTAATTGCGCAAAGATTAGTAAGAACGACTTGTCCTAAATGTAAAGAAGAAGTAATTCCTGATAAAAAATTAATTGCGGTAAGCGGGGCTAACATTGATGGCGGGGCGAAATTTTTCAGAGGGAGAGGGTGTGATGCCTGTGAAAACCTCGGTTATTCAGGAAGGACTGCTATTTTTGAAGTTATGTTTATTGATAAAGACATTCAACAAATGATTATGTCTGGAGCATCTTTTACGGAAATAGAGGCACAAGCCAAAAAAAGCGGAATGAAAACATTAAGAGAGGTAGCTGTACAAAAAGCGATTAAGGGGGGCATAACCTTGGAAGAAGCAATTCGCGTCACGCCGTTGTAGGTTTTAATTTCATATTTCAAAAGAGCCGCCAGTGGCGGCTCTTTTTTAATTTCTAAAAAATTTTTAAAGTAGTATAATTAAGACAGATGAGAAATGTTTTTTCGCTTCAGATAGAGACAAAAGTCAGTTTGGCCATTATCGGAGTAGTGGTGGTAATTTTTTTAATCACGATTTTCAAAAGTTTGGATAATTTCAACAAATTTACCGAAAGAATTAATCAATATGAAGAAATACGCAGCAAAACAAACCCATAAGGGGAAAACAGCCTATAGAACGCCAAGCAGGGTTTTTAATAATCCGTCTTTTAAGAAAAAAACAAAACCCCCTCATCGTTTTGGGGGTTCTTTTTCAAGGAGAGATTTTTGATCTTTGGTTTCGAGTTTTTTAACTCTTTTAACGTTGATCTCCTTAATCTCAACGTAGTCGAGAACAGTAATTGTTTCTTCGGTTCCATCCAGATTCTTAATGTACAATATAAAAGCTTTCATTTCTCCTCCTTTATTCGATTCTATCAAAAAATTACTCTTTTGTCAATGGCTGTTCAGATTTTCCGTCAACAGAGAACAACTCTCCTGTTTCTACGTCTTTAGCCATGCAGTTTTTTTCGACAATTCGTATCCCCTTCATTTTAGTATTAAGAAGAACCGAGGATATAGCCTCAATCGCGCTGTTGGCCCTTATTGGTTCTTTTCTGAAATCTTCTCCGCCGTCAATATCAATATAAACAATATACTCTCTTCCACTCTCTTTGCCCACGGAATCGATTATCTCTTGCCGTCTTTCTTCTTTTGCCGCTTCTCTGTCTTTTTTCAATTTACCTCTATCCTCCTTTGCTTTTTCAAAATCAAATACCATATAATATAATCATAATAAATTAACCAAAAAATACAAGACTATGGGTAAAGCACAAAAATTAAAAGAACAAAGAAAAATCGAAAGAATCAACGAAGAAG
>JAUYCU010000119.1 GCA_030692145.1 bacterium | reverse complement strand
CTTCGCCTGTTTTTTTCTTCGGCTTCCAGGCTTTTACTTTTTCCTTATCGATAATCTTTTCGTCAACCAACAAATTATGAACTGTTGGCGAGGCCTGAGCCCCTTTAGTCAACCAGTATTCTATCCTCTCTTTGTTAAATTTTTTTTCTTTCAATCTCGGACTGTAAGAACCCAATAATTCAATAAACTTCCCTTGCGGCGAAGTTGTATGTTCAACCAAAGCTATTCTGTAGCTCGATGAATTCTTTTTTCCGATTCTCTGAAGTCGTATTTTTAACATAATATATGATGCAAATCTATAAATTTAATGCCAATCTACGGATTGCGAATTATCATTTAACCAATATAGCAAAAAATAAAAAAAAAGGCAAGAAAAAAGGCGAAAGATACTTTCATCAATCGCCTTTTATTGTTTTTTGAACCTCTTGAATTAAAGAGTTGATTCTCGCTTCGTTAATTTTGTGGTTTAACTTAGCTTGTTTAAAAACACAAACAACTTTTTTAAGCGTAAGCCTACCTCCTTGCATCAATAGCTCAGAAAAAGAAATGGGTCCCACGTCGAAGCTGTTTCGATAATATCTGGCAAATTCGAAATAGCTACAAGCAAAAGAAAGGTCAAGTAATGTAAAAAGCAATAATTGACTTTCTGTTTTTTTCTGATATCTTTCAAAAAAATCATTCGCATTTTCCAATTCCTTACTTGCCCTTTCTAAAAGAAATTCAATTGTTTTGACAGATGGACAAATAGATAAAATCTTTCTTTTAAGATAAACAAATTTTTCGTAACTACCAAACAACAAAACACCACTCATAACCGGCTCTGTCATTACCGGATCAAACAGTTTTAACCTTCTTTTAAAGTCTTTATTGTTAATCTCCAAAATATCCCATTTCGCCATCTTGTAACAATTGATTCGAACCTCGTCTTTTAAAACCAGCAACAAATCAACGTCTTTTCCTTTTCGATTACCATACCACAAAAGAAAAACAATGTCTTGAGATTTTCTTTTTCGAATTACTTTTTCAACAATTCTCTCTCGTTTCATCTTTGCCTCCTTTCTTAAAAAGTAAGGGGAGGAAATTTCAAGATTTCCTCCCCTTGTCCCACAGACTACTTTGGCCAGGGGATTTGGATCTCTTTCCCGCCAGGGATACGGACAGTGGTATGGCCTCCGGTGATGTTGCCCTCGGAATCAACCTTGAATGTCTCGTGCGTATCGCCACCGAGCGGCGAAGAGCCGAGGGGCTGGATGCCCCAACCTCCTGTCCCCTTTAGGGGCTTGAAACCCGATCCTGGTTTCATTGGTGCTGTCATTTTCCTTGCCTCCTTTTTTAAAATTAGAAACTAAGATTATCTAGTCTTTTTTGTTTTAGCTGGATTTTTTCAACCACCAGCCAGGTGTTCCTTCGAATTGTTTTATGCGTTGCAACGAAGGTGGCAACTCCCTTTCTACGATCAATCTCGTTTTAATAGAATCAATTTCTCTTCTGGGCTGAGAACCCATAAGCTTATCACCACATTCACTGCAGATTCCTCGCCGAATCCCATCTTTACTGGGAGATGATGCAACGAGATCACCACCAAATAGTCGTGCCTCTGTTTTGTTTTCCTTACAAATAATGCATTGCCAATCCATAGAAAGCCATGTTTCTCCGTTTTTATCAGTCTTTAATGGTGACACAATACAACCTCCTTTTTATTTAATTTTCAAGTTATTTACATAATACACTCATCCCAAAATCCTGTCAACCCCAAATTACATAAATCATGCTTTTCAAAACATACCACTTTTTTCACGATCGGACAAAAGATGGTATAAAATAAATATCGCCTTTTTACCGCGATCGCGAAAATTAGGCAATATAATCCGTCCAAATCTCTCAGCGAGGAATTTGTTTTCACTGAGACAACTTTTTGCCTTTTCTCCTTTTAAGGAATTTGCCATAACTTCTGGAGACCTCATCGCAGCCAAGCCTGTTTCGGACAAAATAAAATCACCAAACCGTTTTGGCTTGGCGAGATATAGAAGCGCCAAAAATAAAACATTAATTAATCATTTTTCGGCGACTTCGTGGTCGGAAGGAGTTATGGCAAATTCCGCACCTCACCCCCATCCTTTCTTCTTCAACGCCTTTCCCGCCGCATCAACTTGCGCAGCTTGCTTTGAGGGTCCTTTTCCTTTTGCAACTAATTCGTCATTCAAATATACTCCAACAACAAAAGCTTTGCAATGGTCCGGACCTTCTTCTTCCAAAATTTCGTAACTGGGGGTAATCCCGACTTTTTCCTGCGCCTTTTCCTGAAAATGACTTTTGGGATCAACGTAAAGTTTTTCTTCTAAAATTTTCGGCAATTCGCAAAGCAGATTATTCTTTATGAATTTTTCCGCAGCATCAAATCCTTGATCCAGATAAATTGCACCGATAAGCGCTTCAAAGGTATTGGCTAAAATAAATTGACGCGCCCGACCGACGTCCTGACTTTCGCCCTTCGAGAGCATTAGGTATTCGTTGAATCCCAAATTACTCGATACCTCGGAAAGCATTTTACTGTTCACCAACGCCGCTCTCCACGTTGTCAGTTCTCCTTCGGGATTCGAATAAGCATTGAAAAGATTTTTCGTTACCGCCAATTCCAATACCGCATCTCCCAAAAATTCCAGTCTCTCGTTGTGGTCCATTTTCAGGCCCGGATTTTCGTTCAAGCACGAACGATGAACAAACGCCTGCTGTAAAAGTTTTTTATTTTTGAATTTTATACCGATACCTTCCTCCAGTTTATCCAATTTTGGCAATTTCACGAATTATACTCAAAGCTCAAAGCTCAAGTGTCAAATTATTATTTGGCATTTGGATTTTAAGCCTTGGATTTATCTTCTTTTGTTTTTTCCATTTCTCTGTAAATCGTCCCCAGAACCCCGTTAACAAAACGGCCGGAACTTTCCCCTCCGTAATTTTTCGCCAACTCTATTGCTTCATTAATCGCAACTTTTGGCGGAACCTCTTTTTTATCTCCGAATAAAAGCTCGTAAATCCCCATCCTTAAAACGTTTCTGTCGACAATAGTGATTTGCTCCAACGGCCATTCCGGCGCCGATTTTTCGATAATCTTGTCTATTTTCGGTCGATGCTCCAGAACGCCGGCCGACAACCTTTCCATAAAATCGATTTCATCGATTCCTTCGCCGAATTCTTTTATATTTTTCCCCAAAATAATTTTTGCATCGGAATCTTTGTTTTTCCTGAAATCAATTTCGTATAAGGATTGAAGAACTATTGAACGCGCAATATGCCGAGATGACATGATTTTACTTTTTGGATAACTCTTCCAAGTTTAATGGTTTATTTTTTTGTTCGTCTTTTGCTTCCGCTTCGTGTTCTTTCAATTCTTTTTCTTTTTTCTTTCTTTCTTTTTTTTCCAGTCTTGCCAAAACATCAACAACTTCTTTACCGTTGTATTGTCCGCAGAAAGAACAAACGTGGTGCGCTAAAACCGGCTCTCCGCACTTCTTACACGTTGAGAGTTTTCTTTTTTTTAAAGCCAGATGCGAACGTCTTCGATTCCGCCTTGATTTTGTATGTCTTTGTTTTGGAGTTGGCATATTATTTATAAAGATAACAGAAAATAATTTGTGTGGCAAGTTTGAAGAATCCTTTTTAAATGATATCATAATTATGTATGGCAGAAAATAAATTCACACATCTTCACGTACACTCGCATTATTCGCTGCTTGATGGACTGGCGAAAATCGACGAACTGGTTGAAAAAGCCAAAGAATACGGAATGGATTCTTTGGCTTTAACTGACCACGGGGTAATGTATGGCGCGATTGAGTTTTACAGAAAATGCATGGAAAAAGACATTAAACCGATAATCGGAGTGGAGCTGTATGTTTCTTCGGGAAGCAGATTCAATAAAGAAGCGGGAAAGATGGATCGCAGGTTTCACCTGATAGTTTTGGCAAAAAACGAAACCGGCTACAGAAACTTAATCAAGTTGGTGACCAAAAGTTATTTGGAGGGATTCTACTATAAACCGCGTGTGGACAAAGAACTGTTGAAGGAATACAACGAAGGATTAATTGCGCTAACCAGCTGCCTACAAGGAGAAGTTCCTTCCGCAATCATGGATAACGATATGGCGCAAGCAAAAAAAACTGCATTGGAATACGAAAAAATCTTCGGAAAAGGAAATTTATACTTGGAGATCCAAGACCACCCGAATAGCCTGGACCAAGTACGCACCAATGAAGGAATAATAAAACTTTCCAGAGAAATCAACATACCGCTGGTTGCCACAAACGATGTTCATTATTTAAACAAAGAAGATGCCGATGTTCACGATGTTCTTTTATGCGTTCAAACCAACCACACTGTGGACGAAAAAGAAAGAATGAATATGACAGAAGATGATTTTTCGCTTAAATCTCCGGAACACATGATTAGGGCTTTTAAAAACAATCCGGAAGCAATTGAAAATACTTTAAAAATCGCGGCTCAATGTAATTTAAAAATCGAACTGGATAAAATAGAGCTGCCGATATTCCCTCTTCCAGAAAAAGAAACCGAAGACAGTTTTCTGGAGAAACTATGCAAAGAAGGACTTTTAAAAAGATTCCCCGCAAGCCTTTTTGAAGAAAAAGACGGGGAACAAAAAATGAAAGAGATAAACGAACGCCTCAATTTTGAACTGCAAACCATCAAGAAAACCGGTTTTGCTTCTTATTTTTTAATTG
Organism: bacterium; assembly: GCA_030692145.1. Lineage (GTDB taxonomy): Bacteria > Patescibacteriota > Minisyncoccia > RBG-13-40-8-A > RBG-13-40-8-A > JAUYCU01. The sequence continues at coordinate 304 of JAUYCU010000119.1, read as the reverse complement.
TTCAAGATGTCGTAAACTGGGCGAAAAATCAGGGGATTGTCGTTGGTCCGGGAAGAGGCTCTGCGGCAGGAAGCCTGGTTTCCTATCTCTTGAATATCACTAATGTCGACCCCCTAAAATATAAACTCCTCTTCGAAAGATTTCTGAATCCGGAGAGAATCAGCATGCCGGATATCGATCTCGATTTTGCCGATATCAGACGCGACGAAGTAATCAATTATATTTCCAAAAAATACGGAATTGACCACGTTGCGCAAATCATCACCTTCGGAACAATGGCTGCCCGCGCGGCAATCAGAGACGC
>JAUYCU010000051.1 GCA_030692145.1 bacterium | reverse complement strand
GCGTCGGGTCTCAATTCTTCAAGCTTTCTTAGCATTTCAGAATCGCCAAATGTCTCATATGCTTTCATGGCTGCCTGGGCTTGTTCATTTGTAGCTTCGCGCATGTATCCTCTGTTTTGAGCAGTCCTAGCAGCGAGTAGTTTTTGTGTACCGCTCGCCTTTTCGACTTCTTTCAATGTGTCTTCTCTGGACATCATGGAAAGCCTGGCTGCATACTTTTTATTATATTCTCTTCCTGCAGCAGCTTGTTGTGCCATGGTTCCTCTTGCTCTCAAGTTTCTTCCTATTTTGGTATCCCCAAATAATTTACCGGCACCCGACATAATTCCTCCCCGGGCTCGATCAAGGCCTCCCTCCGCTCTTTCTTTTGCCCTACCGACAGTTTGTTTCTTTATCCACCCCTTGGTTGCGCCGGTCCATTTTTTGCCGAGCGTCATTGCTATTGATGCCCCCCTGATACCCATTTGACTGGAAGCTATGAGGCCGCCGAGCAAAAGACCGCAAACGAATAAAAAATGCAATAAGCTTCCCGTTGAGGCAAAGAATGTGTTGACTGCCTCACCCGATTTTGAGGACATACTCACTTTTAGCGCAGCAATATTATTAAGCTTATCCTCCAGGACTATTTTACATGTTAACCAAATAAAGAAAGAATAAGCAGGGGCGAATATGCACCATTTGATAAATAAAGACCACCAGGCTTGCCAATTTTTTCGCAAAGCGGGCAAAATATAGCAAATAAAAGCCAAAGGGGCAATCATTACCAAGAACCAAATTATAATCAAGCGACCTACGAGTAACACCCCTCCAGCAAGATATACAAAAGTAGCTACAGCTAATATTATCGCTGTTCCAAAGGCAGCTGCCAGCGCATCCCAAAAATTAGTTGCTTCTGTTTGTGTATTTCTGGCATCAGTCTGATAACATTCATTCAGGCCCCTTTCCGCTTGCGCCATGCAGTTGTTTGCCGCTGATTCCGGTGTCAGTGTTGCGCATTTTTCTTGGTCGTCTACGAATTGCTGACAAAGGAATGGCGTGTAAAGTTCGGGCAGCTTAAAACCATCCGTAAGAATCGCGCTTATATTAATGCCTTCTTGTCCCGGGGGGTTCGGGACAGCGTTTTTTGCATCGGTGATAAAAAAATTCGCAATGATATTTGTAAAATCAATAATTACGTAACAAATTACCATGCTAAAATTAATCAAAAGCGCAATCATGATTACTTTGGGCAGAAGCTCTTTTATGCCGTATCTCTCGAACCTTAAAATCGTGGCAAAAGCAATTATCACCATAAAGAGGATAAAGCACATATTGGCAATATCGCGGCTTACATCCCATCCGACTTTGGCGATTTTTTGATGCCCCTGGAATCCAAGGTCGAGCATTGCTTCAAAAAAGTCGGCAGCAGTGTCAACCGTCCATCTTAAAATTGCCAGAAGCCATTCTGTACATGCCCGGACAATTGAGCGCCCCGGATCCTTTACAAACTCCGCAAGGCTTTGGGCAGAAGCAATTTGGGGAACAGTAATTCCTAAAAATAAAATTACCGCAATAATAATCAGGAATTTTTTCTTTGTGATTGATTTTTTCATTTTCTAATTTATAAATACTTTGATTGGTTTACGGTACATAAGCTCCGCTGCTTTCGACGTCAACAGTTGTTTCGCAGGTATTAAAAGCGGAAAATCCATTGGCAGGATTGGTATTTCCTACTCTGACCGCAATAGTATATGTTCCTGATGTAGGATACGAACAATAAAGCGTGGCTTCGTGCACAGTGATTGAGGCGGTACTTGGAACAATATCCGTACGATTATTGAATGTTCCATTATTATCGCAGTCATAGCTGAACACGGTGCCAACAACATTATGGATGAGGCTTGTATATGCAGAATTAGGCATTGCGGTAGTCACAATGTCGACCGGACTATTAGTGGTAACCATTGAAGAAATATTTTCAGCAGCACAGGCAATTTCTGGAGCATCGGAAACATTAATTACTTGATAACAAGAGGAAGTAGAGCCCGATGCGTTGTTTGTGATGGAAACGCCGATACCTTTTCTTCCGGGAGAATTGAAACTACAGGCATCGGTTAATGTAAATGGGTTAGCATTAGAAACATATTCGATTGTTTCTCCGGTCCATGAGTCAATGGGACCACCATCTAATGGAACGCCGCAATAAAATCGAAAAGTAAATGGTCCGGTGTCAGTGGTATTTAACCTGCCGGTGATGTTTGTTGCCACAGGAACAATGCCGTTGGCGGGATTAAGCGTGCTCGTAATTTCGCAGTCGGTTGTTTGGACATTGGTTGTGCAAGTAGCTGAATTTCCGTCTGCGTTGGTTACTGTGGCCGAAGCAGTATAAGTTGTATTGTTTAGGGGATAGTTGCACAAATCACTAACGGTTGCGATATTTTGCGTTCTTTCGATAGTCCCGTCATTATTGCAGTCAAATTCGTAAGTTACTGTTCCTCCGCCAATTCCTGAAGCACTAACGGTTAAATCTACGTTATTTAAAGGCGCTAAGCCGGAAACCGGGTTAGCGGACAAAGTACACGAGAGATTATTGATTATGGGCGTTGGGCTATCCGGTTCTCCTGTAGTTGGGCCCGCGCCAACGCAAGTTGCATACTGTTTGCGGCTTTTCTGCCAAAAATCAGCACAACATATTCCTCGCGATTCTAATATTCCGTCATCAATTGCAAAGAAGGGTTCCTTCCCGCCGACATCCAATTTAACATTTCCGCAATCGTTTTCATCAGGACGAAAATCGGTAATATTGAGCAGTTGTGCTTGAGTCATTATCGGATTCCCCTTAAAACAATCCGTTTTGCATCTTTTTACCCCATTATAAGAAAATTCGGGCAGAATTCTACAGATTAACGCCAAACTGATATTCTTCTTGTCGTAATTATCGTTGCATTCCCCGCCCATATCGGAGATTGTTTGATCAAATAAGCCCAGGAACTGTCCTTTATTGTCCCCGGTTCTTTTAAGTTTGACCATCGCAGGGTATTTTATCAGCATTCTTGCAGCGTAATCTTTTGTCTGTTCGCAATAGGTCGCAGGGATAAAATATTCCGTAAGACAGGTGAAGCAAGCGCTTTTTTGTTCTTCAATCTCGCATTTGTTGTAAAAGTCCAAGGCATCTGTCGGAGGATCGATAACGTATGGCGAAATAGCCGCATAATTGTTGCAAAATTTCGCAATGCATCTGTCTTTTAGGTCTTGGGTTTTTAGCCGTGAGCATTTGTTATTGTAGGCCTTCGTGCATTCGTCGCATCTATCCAAAGCAGTGTCATACCACTCGTGGCAATTATCATAGTGCCCTTGTTTTTGTTGAAGGATGGTTGTTGTCCAGACAGTGCTTGGCGCACCAATACCGAGAAAACTTGTTCCAGGGTATGGTTGTGGTGGAGTTGGTCCTTGGGGACAATTTAACACATCATGGTCATACATGCACGGCAAACAAGTGTTTTCGCCAAATCCGGGAATTATATCCAGCATTTGCGGAGTCCTTTCGTGAGGTTCTGTTTCTCCACCGCCACCGCCACCGCTATCAACCTCACTGTTATCTGTAATTGAAGAGCACCCGGGATCTTGGGGAAAATCGATTAATCCGTCTCCATCATTGTCTGCATCATCATTACATTGTGGCGCGGGACTTGTTGAACCAATCTGTTGTCCATATATTGGTTCCAGTCCGCTGATGATGTCGGTACAATTGGTATTGGTTGCTAAGTGCATTTGGTTAAGAATTTCTCGGCATTTGTCCGGAACCTTGGAAGGAAACACCTCTCCCCAACTGTATCCGTATACGGAATACGGTGCGTAGGGCGGATCAAGAACTGTGGCATCGGACTTAACATTAACTCCTTGAATCCCGACATAAAGAGCTTCGACATTTGATTCCAAAACACCATTCAGGTTTTTGGCGAATTCCTCAAGGTGCATTACTTCTTTTTCCCCGCAATTAATGATTGAGCGGGAGAGTGATTTTATGGCCTTATCCATGCCGGCAACAATAGCTGAGCGCGCATCTTTTTTCTTGGTTGTGGTATTTGTTTTGGTGAAGGCCCTCAAATAGCTATAAGTGTCTTTATTTTGTAACTTGGCTCTTTGTGCTGAGGTCGCTTGCTGCGTGGCAGCAGAAAGCGCTTGAAGGCCGACAGTCTGTGCTTTATTTATCAGCGCCTGGAAAAACACTCCCACAAGCTCAGTAATTTCATCCATAACCCCGAGCTTATCCGATTTTAGTTTTAGAGCTTCTTTCATTTTTTCCGCAATGGCTGATCCTATGTTCTTGACTTTTATTTGGGTTGGAATCTCGGGCTCGCTTTCGACGTCGTCAAGACATTCTTCTCGCTGGGCATCAATTTGCTCTTGAGTCACGCCAGGTGCGCAAGCAAGAAGACCGGCGTTGCAAAGCATTCGCTGTCTTTCGCAAGAACTCATATCACCAGAAAATATGCATTCACTATACTCTTGCGTACAGATTTGTTGCCCTTGTTGGCATTGGGCCCTAGTATCAGTAACTGAATTTGCCGGATATTTTTCAGCGCATGTGTTTCCACCCACTTCTTTGTTTGTTTCCGCGGTAGCTGTTTCGTCTTTATACCCCAGATTTATACCTGCCTTTATTGTGGCATCTTCTTTTGCGTTGCTCAGCATTTCTACTTTAGCATCTTGAGCCATAAAAAATGAGCCGAAAATGTTGTTATTGGGAGTTTTTAATGCTTTCCAAGCGTCCCAGCCCCAAAGCGTAATTTTCGGGTCCTTGACAAATGCTTCTACATTGCCGACGATTGTATTCAGCGAGCATCCGGCAAAGGTTTTGTATTCGGGTCTGTCGGGCTGTTGAATCGACATCGTCATTGAAAATCTTTCGCCAAAAGATTTTTGGATTGGCGTACAAAGTTCGGCTAAGCGTGTTTGTTCTATAAACTTCCCAGTGGCCATGTTTAACGCTTCGTTAAAATAATCCCTCATGTCGAGGATGTTGAAGGGCAGATTGATTTTGCTTTTTTTACCCATGCCCCAATCATAAATATTCTGCTCCAATTTTGTCATCATCATGTCTCCGATGCTTGATGCTATCGAATCAAGGCCTATTTCTTTTATAAAATTCATTATTGCGCCGCCTGCATCTGTAGCTTTCGCCACCTTGGGCCTAAAAATAAAGATATTTAAACAAAGACTAAAGATTAGGCTCGAAACAAAAACTGAGGCGATGATTTTTTCTGATATCTTTTTCATTATTATTGTATGAGTATGGGTATGGTTGTGCCTTGGCTTTCCGCTAAGTCAATGGCGTCATTCATTAAATTTTCCCAGTATTCGTCTAGGTTTTCCAGTTTTTGCAGGGCAACGAATGCCTTAAATGGGTCGTTTAAAACGTCTCTAAAGGAAAAGTAAATATTTCTTATAAGAATAATCATTTCTAATCCTTCTTTATGTATTTCTATCCAGGATGAAGGCACGATAATATTTTTTGCTTCTTCTATTTTTGCGTCGTTTTCTCTAATTAATGTATCCAGTTTGGAAAAATCGTTTTCCGTCATGGCAATATTCATTGCATTGGCAGCCCCTTCTTGTAGGAGGAAATTATCCGCATTCAATATCGAAGAAACCTGATTTAAGTAATTGTTAATTATCGTATCGTTGTTATCTTCGGAGATTTTTATGTCGTTATCGCTAATATTGATATTGAAAACTTCCGGCATTTTTTCAATTTCTTCGACTGCCTTATCTCCGACAACAAGCAACATATCTCCAAGGGATCTTTCCCACATTTTACGCACAGTCGATGAATCAACCGATGTGATAAAATCATTCTGTGTTTCGATTTGCGGGTGGTCGCTGATGTATTCTTCCTTTTGAGACATATAGGATTCCATTAGCGCTTTAATGTTTTCGTCGCTAAGCAATTTATTGGTAATATTGTATTTTTCACCCAAGGGCAACGGATAAAAAACTTGCGTATCTCCGGGAGATTTTACCAGGGGGTTGTGATTTGAATTCATTTCTTCGCCATCAAGAAATCCGTCTCCGTCAGTGTCCGAGTTTGTCGGGTCGGTTTTTATCAACTCTTCTTCCCAGTCCCTGATTCCGTCTTTGTCCGTGTCTTTATTTTGTGATTCGATAATTGCTTCTTTGCCTTTGAAGAAATTAATACTGGAAAACGCCTCTCTTTTCGAGTAGGCGCCGACAAAAAGAATCAGCAATACAGCTAAAACACTAGCTGTAATTAAACCAGCTACAGAGAATGGTTTTTTGAATTTTATTCTCATTAATTTTTTATTCAATTATATCTTTATTATACTACTTTTTACTTTTAAATAAAAACATCAAGGCCTGTGGATAACCTAATTTAATCGTCAAAATAATAAAGGCCAGCAAAACAAACCAATCACCGAATTTTGTGTATAATGTTTTTCTGTTCGACAATTCGATATTCGCAAACAAGATTTCGTTTCCGAATTTTTGTGATTTGCTGGCAGTTTTTCCTTTTGAGTCGAGTAAAAAAGAATAACCCATATTCGTGGCTTGGGCAAAATATCTGCGGTTTTCGATTGCGCGTAATCTGGACATGGCTAGGTTTTGCGTCAAAAGAGATTTTGAACCGTGGAAAGGAGAATCGCTGGAAACAACCACCAGAAATTCCGCGCCGTTTTTGGTCATTTCGCGATTAATGTCTGGAGAAAGAATGCTTGAGCAGATTGTTCCGCCAACAATTCCTTTCGGAGTCGTGGTTGGCGTGGATATTTCTCCTTTTTGGTATAATCTTTTTTCGAAATCACTCTTATAAGAAAAGGCTATCAAGATAAATTTAGTGATATATGGAAGAAAGTCGCCATTCGCCACAAGTAATCTTTTTTCGTAGTATCCGAGCGGATTTTCTTGTTCCAAGTCGTAATAAAACAATCGTGATTTGTTTTTTTTATTCTCCTCAACCACTTTCCTATTTTCCAAATATATTTGTCCTTTTTTCCAAAAATCCTCTAATAAGTATTTAGTAATTTTTGTGCTACCGGTAGCAGAAACAATTCCCAAGCCCTCCGGCATAATTATGAAATCAGGATTTTCTTGAATCGATTCCGGTTTTTGGAACATGTCCAAGACAATTTTCAGCACTTCTTTTTTGTGGTAGGGGTTGAAACTGGGGTCAGAAAGAAAATTGGTTTGCATTAAAGCAATTCGGCGTTGTTCCTTTCCTGTTTCTGTTTTCATTTTCGATTCTCCGTAAACAATAAAAAAAGAAAAAACAATAAAAAAAATCAAGCAAGAGACAATTATTTGTTTGGTTGATAATCTTTTTTTGTCGACGAACGATTTTATAAATAAAAATAAAACCGAATTTATCAAAACAACCAGAAAACCGATTCCATAAATTCCCCAAATATCCGCGCTTTGAATCAATAGCGGAATTTTGTGTAAAGCATAAGCCAGGTTTCCGAAAGTCCAGTGCGGCCCGAAAAATGTTTCTTTGCCCAGCCAAATAAATTCAAATCCCCATGCTCTCAAATATTCAAAAATTATCCAAAGAAAGGGGGTTATAACCAGAAAGGAAATAAAACCGGAATGTGTTTTAATTATTTTTTTCAGTAGCCACGAAAATAAAGCAAAAAATAATCCCAAACAGAAGATTGTGAAAGCCCAGGAAAAAATTACCAAAAGCAAAATAGAAACGAAATCTTTTTGTGTTTTTACTCCCAGCCATTCGAATGGCGCGGTGTAAAAAAGCCAGACAAATAACCCACCCATAAAAATAAATCCCGTAATTCCTCCGCCCCAAAACGCATTTTTGAAAGACGTTTTTTCCGAAAAGAGAAAATAGAACAACGGGACCAAGCCTATAAAAACCAAAAACCATAAATCTTGCGGGGGATAAGCGAGAAATAGTAAAACCCCGCTGATTATGGGCAGTAAAAATGCCGAATTTTTTCTATAAAATGTTTTCAATTTTTCCATAAAGCTTTATCCAATTCTCAACGCTTAAATTTTCCGCCCTTGATTTTATATCGACTCCGATTTCTTCAAATAAATCTTCGAACTTAAAACTTCGAACCTCGAACCCATTTTTCAAATTACTAATCAATAATTTTCTTTTATGTGCAAATCCATTTTTAACCATGCCAAAAAACCTTTTCGTATCGAATTTGCGATTATTCGTAATTTTATTCGTGTTAATTCGTGGCGTTATTCTGATAATCGCCGAATCAACTTTTGGTTGCGGAAAAAAACTTGTTTTGGAAACCTCGGAAACAATTTTCGGTTGGGCATAGAATTGAACCGCAACAGCAAGAATCGACATTTGAGGTGGTCTGGCGCAGATTCTTTGCGCCACTTCTTTTTGTACCATCAAAATCATCGATTCGGGTTTATTTTCCGTTTCCAAAAACATCCTGATTACGGGAGAAGCGATATAATAAGGCAGGTTTGCCACAACCTTATAATCTTGAACCCCAAACTCCGAACTTCGAACTTTTAAGATATCATTGTTGATAATTTTAACATTTTTAACATTTCCAACATCAAGCAATTCTTGCAATATTTCACACATTTTTTTGTCTTTTTCCACGGCAATAACCTGCTTTACTTTTTTTGCCAATTCTAAAGTTAGAATTCCCAAACCCGGGCCGATTTCCAAAATCGTATCTTTTTCCGAAAGTTCCGCGGCAATAATAATCTTTTCCAAAACCGATTCATCAATCAAAAAATTCTGCCCAAGCCGTTTGGAGGGCTTGATATTATATTTATTGAGCAGTTGTTTAATTGATTGTTCCAAGGCAATTATTATTTTTTAAATCTCTAAATTCTAATTTCTAATCTCTAAATAAACCCAAAACCCAAATCTCAAAATTCAAAAGCGTTTTGGTTTTTTGATATTTGAGATTGTTTAGAGATTAGGGTTTCGAGATTAGAGATTAGAAGTCAATCAAATCCCCTCCTTCTTTTTTATAAAACTCCTCGAAACTAATCAGCTCCTGGGGAATTTCCGTGAGGAATCTCGAAGGCGGATTTGCTTCTTTCTGCCCCCAATTGCTTCTTCTTTGCGCAAAAATACAGTAAAGGTGGCTTTTGCTGCGGGTAATTCCCACGTAAAATAATCTGCGTTCTTCTTCGACATCCAGAGGATTAATCAGGCTTCGGCTGTGAGGCAGAATTCCCTCTTCGCAGCCGGAAATAAAGACAACGGAAAATTCCAAACCTTTTGCCGTGTGTAGAGTCATTAAATGTACCAGGTCTTTTTGTTCGTTGATTTCGTCCGCATCGGAAAAAAGCGCGGTTTTTTCCAAAAATTCGTACAGTCCTTGAGGCGGTTCGATTTTGTCGTAATCGGAACAAACATTGACCAATTCCTGAATGTTTTGCCAGCGCGCTTCGTCTTCGGGAATATCATTGGCCAAAACATTGCCCCCGTAAGTTTTTTTGAGATAGTTCCTATAATCGGTTTCTTCCAAAACCAGTTTCAGAAGTTGAGATAAGGACAGTTTTTCCGATTTTTTCTTCAGGTCCCTTATTAATGTATAAAATTTATTTATTTCGGGTTTTTCTTTTGTTGCCTTTTTCAGTCCCAATCTTTTTATTTTCTCAAACGTTATTTCCCCGATTCCTCGCGGAGGAATATTAATGATTCTTTCCAGACTGATTAAATCTTCCGTAGCGATGAATTTCAAATAGCTTATCAGGTCTTTGATTTCTTTTCTTTGATAAAATTTGGTTGCGCCAATCAACTTGTAGGGGATATTGTTGCGGATAAATGTTTCTTCGATGGCCCGTGATTGGGCATTGGTGCGATAAAAGACCGTAAAATCTTTCAATTTAAAGCCTTGTTTTTTCAGTTCTTCGATTTTTTGGGCAATCAATTCCGCTTCGGTTTTTTCGTCCCAGGTGGAAATAATTGATATTAGCGGTCCGGCCGGATTTTCCGTCCAGAGATTTTTCGGTTTTTGATATTTGTTCTTCGAGATTATTTTTGATGCCGCATCAAGAATGTTTTGCGTCGAACGGTAATTTTGGTCCAAGGTGATTACTTTTGCCTCCGGATAGTCCTTTTCGAAATTCAAAATATTTCTGAAATCCGCATTGCGAAAAGAATAAATCGATTGCGCATCGTCTCCAACAACACAGATGTTTCTGTTTTTCGAAGCAAGAAGTTTGATTAGCCGGTATTGAATCGGGTCGGTATCCTGATATTCGTCCACGAGAATGTATTGAAATTTCTCCTGATACTTGTTTAATGTTTCGGGAAATTTTTCGAATAACTTAATCGTTAGCATAATCAGGTCGTCGAAATCCAGGGCATTATTTTTTTTCAATTCGTTTTGATATGCGGAATAAATCCTGCTCATTGTTTTTTCGAAGTATTCACGGGCATTTTCCGCGTATGTCGCGTAATCGATAAACTCGCTTTTCAGTCCGGAAATAATCGCAGCAGCCTTTTTTGGTGGGAATTGGTCTTTGTTTATTTCCAGTTCCGGAATTATTTTTTTGATGACGCTCAATTGGTCGTCTTCGTCGTAAATCACGAAACTTTTTTTGTATCCCAGTTTGTCGATTTCTTTTCTCAGTATTTTCAGGCAAATGGAATGGAATGTTCCAATCAGCGGCGCATAAATTTTTTCCCCGATAAGTTTCGCGATTCTTTGTTTCATTTCGTTAGCCGCCTTATTGGTGAAGGTTACGGCAAGAATATTTTCCGGAGCAATGTTGTTGGCAATCAAATACGCCAAGCGATGGGTTAAAACCCGGGTTTTTCCGCTTCCCGGGCCCGCCAAAATCAAAAGCGGACCATTAATTGTGGTTACCGCTTCTTTTTGTCGGGGATTGAGATTTTTCAGTATTTCTTCCATGATATTATTCTAACATTTTTAAGTGGGGACAAAAACATTGACAGGTTTAAAAAGGCATGATAAGATGGTAAATACCAAAACTGAAAGGTTTTAAAAGGCTTTATTGTCGGAAATTCCTATTTTAAAGACGAAAACAATCCTCATTGGGTGGCTTTCACTCAAAAAGGAAAATAGCAGAAGAATAATTGAATTACTGCTTAAAAAACCCTATCTTAGGGCCGGAGCAGTGATTTTTATTGTCTCGGCATTCATGTTTATGATTTCGGCAATAGTCGGAGGATCGGAGAATATGTCTATTGAAGACGAATCGGAGGCCACGAGAAAAGGTTCTTTTGTTTATGCTGCGCAGTATTTGAATCCGGAAGAATTTATTATTGAAGAGGCTTATGCCGATGGCGAGCTTGCCGAAGACTTTAATATTGTTTTGCAGGATGGTTCGGTTGTGGCCGCTTGTTCTCCTTCGACTCTGTCTTCCGTATTGGGCGAACAAAGGAACGGAGTTGTCGCTTACGAGGTTCAATCCGGAGACGTAATTTCGGAAATTGCTGCTGCATTCGGAATTTCCACCAGTACTCTGCTTTGGGCCAATAATTTAAGTGTTTGGGATTATATCAAACCCGGTCAAAAATTGACTATTTTGCCGGTTTCGGGGATTTTACACACGGTTAAAAAAGGCGAAACACTGGACAAAATTGTGAAAAACTACAAGGGTGACTTGGAAAAAACCATTGCATTCAATGGTTTGCCGGCAAACGGCAATTTGGTGATTGGCCAGCAAATTATTATTCCTGACGGAGAAAAAGCCGGTTTTTATCAACCGCGCACTTATGCCACCTCGACCTATAATGATTTTCCCAGGCCGTATGCCGACGAAAGCCATAAATTTCCCCGGGGACAATGCACCTGGTATGTTGCACAAAGGCGCTATATTCCTTGGAACGGAAATGCAAAAACCTGGATTTACAAGGCGCCGCAATACGGATTTGCCACAGGAAACGAACCGCAAGTCGGGGCGATTATACAAACACGCGAGAATTCCTATTACGGCCACGTTGCTTACGTGGAAAACATTGAAGGAGATTATATCACTATTTCCGAAATGCATTTGGGGCAAGGCATTAAGAAAGTAAGAATACTGAATAAAGATGACTGGAGAATAATCGGCTATATTTATTAAAAGTTAAAAAATCCCGCCTACGTTAAGACTTCGGCGGGCAAACAAAAATCAAAATTTTAAAAAACCTGCCGAAAGGCAGTGTTTTTTATTCGTGATTATTCGTTTAATATTCGTGATTATTCGCGAATTTTATAATTCGTTTTTTGGCCTGTATTGTAGTGCTTCGGCAATATGTTGGGACGAGATATCCGATGATTCTTCCAGGTCGGCAATGGTTCTGGCGAGTTTCAATATGCGGTGATATCCCCGAGCGGACAAATGCAGATTATTCACGGCATTTTTCATCAGCTTACTGCCTGTTTCGTCGAGCTGGCAGTATTTTTTAATCAGGGGAATATTCATTTCGGAATTATTTATAATGTTGTCGTTTTTAAATCTTTGTAATTGAATTTTTCGCGCTTTTTCCACGTTTTTTCTGATTTCTTCGCTCGAGCCGTCGATTTTTTCGTCAATAAGTTTTTCGTATTTTACGTGCGGAACTTCGACATACAGGTCGATTCTGTCCATAATCGGTCCGGATATCTTTCTCTGGTATTTATTTATCTGGTTTTGGTTGCAGGTGCATTGTTTTTCCGGGTCATTATAATATCCACAAGGACAGGGATTCATTGCCGCGACCAAGATAAATCTGGCGGGAAAAGTGTAGCTTGCCTTGGCTCTGGCAACGGATACCGTGCCGTCTTCCATTGGTTGTCTTAGGCTTTCAAGGACATCTCTGTGGATTTCCGGAAATTCGTCGATAAACAGCACTCCGCGGTGTGCCAAGGTTATTTCTCCTGGCCTGGCAAGGCTTCCGCCACCGATTAAACTGGCTTCGGATGCGCTGTGATGCGGACTGCGGAAGGGCCGATGCAGAATCAAGGACTTTTTATGCGAAAGTTTTCCCGAAACGCTGTAAATCTTGGTTACCTCCAAGGTTTCTTCCCAGGTCATTTGCGGCAAAATAGAAGGGATAGCTTTAGCCAAGAGTGTTTTTCCCGAGCCGGGTGGCCCGACCATCAGTACATTGTGGCTTCCGCTGGCAGCGATTTCCAGCGCTCTCTTGGCATTGAGTTGACCTTTAATATAAGCCATATCCACAGGATAAGAAAGCATTTCGATAATTTCTTTTTCGATATCGAATTGTTCAAGTGGCTTGATTTCCGTTCTTTTTTCCAAAAATCCGATTAACTCGGCAAGTGATTCGATGGGAAATATATTTATATCCTTTACCAGCCTTGCTTCATTGCTATTCCCCTTGGGAATAAAAACATTGGTTATCCCCATTTGTTTTGCCATGAGACAAATCGGTAAAACGCCATTAGCTCTTCTGATTCCTCCGTCCAGGGCTAATTCTCCGATGAAAATTTTATCTTTCGGGTCGAAATTTATCTGTTCGGAAGAAAGGAGAAAACTCAGGGCAATCGGCAAATCGTATGCCGAGCCTTCTTTTTTCAGGTCGGCTGGAGCAAGATTAATGATTACTCTTTTGTTGTGTTTCTGCGGCGGCTCCAAGCCGCTATTTTTGATTGCCGCGGCGATTCTTTCTTTTGATTCTTCGACCGATTTGTCCGGTAACCCGACAATCGCAAAAAAGCGGAGTCCGGATGTTAAATCCGCCTCCACTTCAATTAGCTCGGCTTCCAGGCCGCTGATTGCTGCTGAAAATACCTTATTCATTGTAGTTTTGATTCTGTGGAAAACTTTTTACAGTTTTCGTCAAGGGATAAAGTAAGCCAAAAGTCAATATTTAGGGCGAAAATTAGCTTAATCCGGCCTTGACGCCATCTCAAAGATAATTCCTAATTTCGGGTTTTTAACAAGTTATCAACAGTCTTGGTTCCGGTTACTTCATCAGAATCCTGTCGATTGTTGAATACATCAGTTCCTTACTGGTTCCGATAACAAGGAAATTGCCTAAGATTGTGTAATTTAAGGTCAGCGTCGAATAAGGCAGGTTTTTATACCTGATAATCACATTTTTATAATTGTCGTCGAGAAAATTTTTACTTGCGGCTTGTCCCGGTGCTTGTATTGGGTAGAAATTCTTGAAATCATCGAGTAATGTAGATTCCCATGTTTTCATTTGCGTCTTCAGGTTTTCCGGATTATTTATTTCGATAATTATTCCGATTCGTTTCCCCGTTTCTTGGCTGAAAATCAAGAGATTGTAACTGTTTTTTAACTCCGACGATACATAGGGAGATATCGGTATTTCTAGACTTTGCATAACCTCTTCCAATGAGAGAAATTCGGTTTCGCTTTTTAATGCTCCGATTCTTTTGAATGTTTGAATTTTTTGTTCTGATTTTGCTTCTTCTCTTAATAACTGGAACAGATTTTTTCCACTAACCAAAAAGAGAATCTTTTTTTCTTCCAAGCTTATCAACGGAGCGGATAGTTGTGGTTCGGTTTTTATTATCGGATTAGGTTCCGGTTCGACCGAGGTTTTGTTTTTAAAGTAAATAAAAACCCCGGCACCAATAAGCGCCAGAGCGAAAACTCCTATAGTTACAAATCTTAATATTTTTCTGATTCCCTCTTTCTCGGGAGCATATACCGGTTCCGGGATTTTTAGTTTTTCCATTTGCGGTAATTCGGATGTTTCTGCGGTCTTAATGAGAGTTTCTGCGGGAATTTCTTCTTCAAAAAATGTTTCGGATTCCCGCGGTGGCAAGGGCGCAAGCGGCGATTCTTCCTTTTTGCGGATTAATTCTTCGGTGCTCGGTAAAGCCGATTTTTTAAACATTGAAGCAATGGGAAGATTTTCCGGTACAATCATGCCGGCTTCTTCTTTTTTCGGGAGCTCCGACTTGAGTTCGGATTTTGTGTTTTTGATAATTTCTGTTTCTCTTGACGGAGCTGTTGGTTTTGGTACTGCTGGCGCGGCGCCACCAGGCGTGGTTTGTTGTCCAGTTTTTGCCTGGAAAAAAAGACTTTTATCCACCTTTTTTACTCCTAGCCCGGCCAGATCGTCTTTCATTGTACGAATTTCAAAATCCGGAAGGGCGTTGATGGTTTTATTGTCCTCCTTTTTTATTTCTTTTACTTCTTTAAAGTCTTGTTTAGGCCCGTGCCTGGGTCCTAATATTCCCATAACTTGATTTTATACTTTCTTTTTTTCCAATACCAGGCTGATTTTTCCGTTGTCGTCAATATTTTTTATTTTAACACCGACAACGTCTCCTTGGTGTATAACCTCTTCAACTCTTCTGATGTTTCTGCCCAATTCCGAAATATGCAGTAAGCCGTCTTGCTTGGGGCAAATCTCAATAAATGCACCGAAATCGGTGATTTTTACCACTTTTCCTTGATATACTTCTCCGACTTTGGCTTCTTTGGTTAGGGCTTTTACTTTGCCGATTGCTTTTTTCGCCATTTCTGCATCTTCGCAGGTAATGAATACCGTGCCATCATCTTCGATATCGATGCTCGCTCCGGTTTCCGCGGTTATTTCGTTGATGGTTTTTCCGCCGGGCCCGATAATCATTCCGATTTTTGCGGGATTTACCTGTAAAGAATAAACCCGCGGAGCAAAAGGCGAAAGCTCTGCTCTTGGTTCTTTGATGGTTTTTGAGATTACATCGAGAATTTCAAGTCTTGCCTTTTTGGCCTGTTTAAAAGCGTCTTCCAGTATATTCATTCCAACTCCATCGATTTTTACATCCATCTGAATTGCGTTAATGCCGTTTTTGGTTCCGGCGATTTTCAGGTCCATATCCCCGTAATGGTCTTCCGGTCCCTGAATATCGGTAAGGATTTTGTATTTTTCTCCGTCCATCATTAGTCCTACGGCGATTCCCGCAGCTTTTTCCTTTATTGGAATACCTGCATCCATCAGAGCCAGTGTCGAGCCGCAAACAGAAGCCATTGAAGACGAACCATTCGAAGATAAAACCTCGGACACAACCCTAATCGTATATGGGAACTCTTCTTTCGGGGGAATAATCGGAATCAATGCTTTTTCCGCCAAAGCTCCGTGGCCAATGTCTCTTCTTCCCGGGCCCCCGATTCTGCCGACTTCTCCAACGGAAAACGGCGGAAAATTGTAATCGTGCATGAATCTTTTCTTGCCTTCTATTTCCATTTGGTCGAAAATTTGTTCCGAACCAGGAGAACCGAGAGTGACCGCGGAAAACACCTGCGTTTCGCCTCTTTGGAACAGTCCCGAGCCATGAATTCTCGGGAAGATTCCGACCTCGGCGCTCAATTTTCTTAACTCATCAAGCTTTCTGGCATCCGGCCTTTTGTTGTTTTTAAGAATGTTTACATGCGTAATTTCATCGTTTTTTTCTTCGATATAATCCATTGCCAGGGTAAGTTTTGCCTCGGTTTCTTCGGGATATTTTTCTTTAATCAATTCTTCGAGTTCGCTGTTGATTTCATTCAGTTGATTAACTCGTACTTGTTTTTCTTTGTGGTAAATTGCCGTTTCCAATTTATCTTTAAGAAATTCATCAACAATTTTTTTAAGCTCTGTGTCGATTTCCTTGATAACCAACTCTTTTTTTATCGGTTTTATTTCCTTGACAATGTCTTTTTGGAAGTCAATTAATTTTTCGATGTATTTTCTTGCCAAGTCAATTCCTTCAAGCATTTGGCTTTCCGGCATTTGTAATGCCTGTCCCTCGAGCATATTCAGAAGAATATCTTTGTTTTTTTCGATTCCGGCAGCGAAGATTTCCGAGCCGGTTTTTGCTTTTGCGCTTAGGGTCGAGGTAATCATCCAGTGGCCGCTATCGTCTTGGCCAACCGAAATTCCCGCAACCGGACCGTTTATCGGTATGTCGGAAACAGACAAAGCCATTTATGCGCC
>JAUYCU010000047.1 GCA_030692145.1 bacterium | reverse complement strand
TTTCGGTTTTTTTCTTAAAAACGCAGGTACATCCCACTCATCTTCTTCGGGTAATGGACTCTTGTAAACAGCGGGTATCGGTCCATCATCATCGGTTATCAAACTTTTCTCTTCTTTTTCTTTTTTTGCTTTTTTTTTATCCACCTCAATAATTGAATGTCCCGTTTTTTTGTCCTCGATAGTCAACTGATTGATGTTATTCCCCCGCGAATAATTGCTGAATCCCGTGGCAATAACCGTAATTTTAATTTCACCCTTTTTGGCTTTTTCATCTACAACCGCGCCGAAAATTATTTTTGCGTCCGGATCAGCTGTCTCGGTAATAGTCTTGGCTGCTTCGCTGATTTCCATCATTCCTATATCCGAACCACCGCTAACATTAAAAAGTATTCCTTTCGCACCTTCAATGGAAAATTCCAAAAGCGGAGAACTGATTGCCGCCCGAGCGGCTTCCACTGCCCTGTTTTCTCCGGTTGCCTTACCAATACCCATAATTGCCGGGCCCGCGTCCTGCATAATCGCCTTGATATCTGCAAAATCAAGATTAATTATGCCGGGATAAATAATCAAATCGGAAATGCCCTGAACCGCTTGTCTTAAAACATCATCCACAATTTCAAAAGCATTAAGTAAAGAAACTTTTTTGTCGATAATCGTCAAAAGCCGGTCGTTGGGGATAACAATCAAGGTATCAACTTTATCCCTGAGTTCCGCAAGTCCCTCTTCCGCGACTCTCGCTCTTTGGCTCCCCTCGAAAGAAAACGGCTTGGTTACAACCGCAACGGTTAAGGCTCCGGTTTCGCGCGCTATCTCCGCAACCACAGGGCCCGCTCCTGTTCCCGTTCCTCCGCCAAGTCCACAGGTAATAAAAACCATATCCGAACCATTCAACGCTTCCTGGATTTCTTTTTTGTTTTCTTCCGCGGCTCTTTTTCCTATTTCCGGATTCATCCCCGCTCCCAATCCCTTAGTCAATACTTTTCCAATATGGATTTTCTCACTCGCTTTATTATTGTGAAGCGCCTGAACATCAGTATTAACGGCAACAAAATTAATGCCCTTAATTCCGCATGTCATCATGCGGCTAATGGCATTACCCCCGCTTCCTCCAACGCCAATAACCTTTATTCTGGCGAATGTTTCGATTTCCGGCTTGATTTGAGGCATAAATTTAGTTCAAAATTAGATATTTAAAAGCGAGACTCTATACTATCTCCAATCTTTAAATTAGTCAACTCTTAGGGTAAGAAATTCCTTAGCCAGCTTTTTATCTTGCCGATTGCCTTGAAACCGGAAGGAGAAATCTTACCGATCGAAAACATCTTTCCGTCTTCTTTGTCGCTTGCTATTTCCAATGCCCAAAAAATTAAACCAATTGAAGTGGCGAATGTCGGGTCATCGATTTTATCCAGCAGCCCGTCAATTCCTTGAGGATATCCCAATTGAACGGGAAGTTTCAGTTTTTCTTTAGCTAAATCGATAATGTCCGGAGTTTTTGCTCCGCCACCGATTAAAACCGCTCCTGCGGGCAGAAGCCTTTCTCTGCCTATTTTTTTAAGCTCTTTATTCACTAAAGAAAAAATCTCGTCCATTCTTGCTTCCACAATCTTGCTTATTTCTTTTCTGGCAACAATTCCTTCTTCTTTTTCATCTATTTTTGAAAGATCGATTGTATCTTTCTTGCTTACCTCTTCGGATAAACACGACCCGTAGGCAAGTTTTATTTTTTCCGCCGTTTCCACGCTCGTTCTCAAACCAATAGCAATATCGTTGGTGATATGCGCCGACCCGACGGGCAAAACATTAATATGCAACAACTTTCCCTCTTCGTAAACCGCCATGCCCACTGTTCCGCCGCCGAAATCAAGCACCACGACTCCCAGTTCTTTTTGTTTTTTCGTCAAAACCGCACGAGAAGCAGCCAAAATATTTAAAACCAAGCCCTGAATTTCAAGCCCGGCACCGTTGATACATTTTCTTAAATTTTTGATATAGGGAGTAAGTCCTTCAACAATCAATGCATCGACTTCCAATTTAAATCCGCTCATTCCTCTGGGGTCCTGGATTCCGCCTTGGCCATCGATATTGAATTCGCGAGGAATAATGTGAATAATTTCCCGATTGGGGTCCAAATAAAGAATTGAAGCATTGTCTATTGCCCGCATCACATCTTCTTGCGAAAACTCTTCATCTGCGCGCGAAACCGCGGCCACGCCTTTGTTTCCCCTTGCCTTCACGTGACTTCCGCCAACGGAAACAAAAACTTTGTCGATGTTCACGCCGCTGACCCTTTCCGCATTATCGATCGAACGCTTGATGCTTTTTGTCATTTCTTCTATATCGACCACCACGCCCTTTCTCATTCCCGAAGATGCGCTTTCGCCAACGCCGATTATTTTTGGACGCGCGTCTTCTTTTGTCTTAATCGAGGCAATTATCGTTCTTACTTTACTTGTACCCACGTCCAATCCGACTATGATGTTATCTTTTGCCATATTTCTTCTTGTTTTTTGTTCGTTTTATCGTAATCTTTTTTAATATTATCCCTGTAGCCGGCCAAATGGAGAATCCCGTGAATCAACAAAATTCCCAATTCTTTTTTCAGTGAATGCCTTAATTCCTTGGCCTGTCTTTTGGCTTGAGGGAGACAAATAATTACCTCTCCGTAATCGAACGCCAGAACATCGGTAATTTTGTCTTTGTCTTTGTATCTCTTATTCAGGTTTTTCATTCTTGCGTCGCAAACCAATACAATACTCATCTCGGGAATTTCAAATTTCGTCAAAGACAATGTCTTTTCGGCTATCTTTTTTAAAAACTTTTTATCAACCCCGAGATTGGTTAAATTGTTTATCTCAAGGCCTATTTTGGGCATTTTAACCATTTAACAATTCACCGACTATTTTACTCACTATTGAACCCCCTGCTTTGCCTTTCACTTTGGGCATCAGAGCCGACATTACTTTGCCCGTGTCTTTGGGGCCAACAGCGCCGATTTCTTTAATCGTTTTTCTTGCTTCTTCTTGAATTTGTTCCTCGGTCATTTGTTCCGGCAAATATTTTTTGAGAATTTCCAATTCCTTTTCTTCTTTTTCCACCAAATCGTTCCTGTTTCCTTTTTTGAATTCCGTAATCGAGTCTTTTCTTTTTTTCGCTTCGCCGGAAATAACTTCGATTATTTCTTCTTCGCCTAACTTACTTAATTCTTCAAGTTTTTGAATATCTTTTTCGCTTTTACTCAACTTCGTCCTTTTTTCTATTTCCCTGTTCTTAATTGCCGCGTTTATTCCTCTTAAAACCAAAAGAAGCAATTCGCTTTTCTCCTGCATTGCTTTTTTTATTTCCTGATTGATTGTTTGTTGTAGGTTCATGTTTTTATTCAAAACAAAGCCAATAATTATTGGTTTGCGATATTTTAAAGAAAAAACCAGATAACCACTATTTGATTTTCCCTAATTTTTTTAACCTTACTTTTATTTTTCTTTTCGCCACTCTTTCCAATGCGCCCTTTCTTCTCTGTAATCTGCTTTGTTTCTTTATGTGAAATCGGTTTTTTTTCGCCTGAACCAAAATTCCGCTTTCTCTTACCTTCTGAGTAAAGCGCCTTAAAAGAAAAGAAGTGGATTCTCTAGGTTTTCTTTTAACTTCCATGATTTTATGTTACTTATTGTTCTTCTTTCCATCCACCCCAAACATGTAAATGTAGATGGTCGATCAACTGACCTGCCTTTCCCCCGACATTAAAATGGATTTGGTAACCATCACCTATTCCCTGCTCATGTGCGATTTTTTTGGACAGTAAAATCATTTTACCTATCATTTCTTTGTGTTTGTCCTGTAAATCGTCCGCTGAACTTAGGTGTTCTTTCAAATCAAGTTTAGCGACTACCAATAAATCCTGTGGGGCTTGAGGCTTGATATCCTTAAAAACAATAAATCCGTCATCCTCATAAATAATATCGGCCGGTGATTCCTTTTTAATTATTTCGCAAAATATACACGACTCCATATATTTTATTTTTTATTTATTATTTTTTTAACCTTCTTTTAACTTCGTTAATAACTTTTTCCAACGATACGGTTTCCTGCGCTCCTGAAACCATGTCCCTGATAATGATATTTCCCTCAAGCGCTTCTTTTTGCCCAAGAATCAAGGCCATTTCCGTGCCTTCTTTGTCGGCAATCTTGAGTTGCGATTTTATGCTTGGTTTACTGAATGCCTCGCCAACCCTAATCCCATTGCGCTGGAATTCTTCGAATAGTTTCAGGCTCTTCTTTTTTCCCAAATCACCCAATTGAATAATAAAAACCCTTGGCTTTTCGCCTTCGGGAATTTTCACGTCCTGCTTTTTCAAAGAATTGATTATTCTCTCTATGCCCGCTGCTGCGCCAACCCCAGGATTCGGTTTTCCCTTAAACATTTCCACCAAATTGTCGTAATGTCCGCCACCAACCAAAGCTCCCTGACTATTGCCTTCTTTGTCTTCCCAAATTTCGAAAACCGTTTTCGTGTAGTAGTCCAGCCCCCTTACAAGATACGGATCGAGAATATAGGGAATTTCCAATTCGTCGAGAAATTCCAGTGTTTCTTTAAAATGACCATGACATTCGTCGCAAAGAAAATCTATCATTTGCGGAGCCTCTTTGGCTATTTTCTGACATTTTTCTTTTTTGCAATCCAACAATCTTAACGAATTTTCCTTGAAACGCCTATGGCAATCTGGACAAATCTTATCCAGTCTCTGTCGATAATAACCCAATAAAATTTTTTTGTATTTTGGGGTACAAATTAAGCAACCAATGCTATTAATGTAAAGATAAAATTTCTTCAAATTCAGTTTTTTCAAAATCGAAACAAAAACCTGAATTATTTGCACGTCACTAACCGCACTCGAGTCTCCGATAATCTCGAAATTAATCTGATGAAATTGACGATACCTTCCTGCTTGAGGTTTGTCGTGGCGGAACAATGGACCGATACTATAAAGCTTCACCGGTTGCGGTAAATTTCTCATTCCGTGTTCGATATAAGCCCTAACTATTCCAGGAGTGAATTCCGGTCTTAGCGCCAAAAACTCTCCTCCTTTACTTTTAAACGTATAAATCTCTTTTTGTACAATGTCGCTTGTCTGACCCGTTCCTTTTATGTATATTCTTACGTCTTCGAAAATCGGCGTATCGATTCTTCCAAATCCAAAATTATTGGCGATATTTCCGACAATCACCCGCACTTTATCCCAATATTTTTGTTCCTGCGGCAAAATATCGTGCGTGCCCTTCGGCGCCTGCACTTTTATTTTTTGCAATTTCGGCTTTCGGGGCTTACTTGGTCTACCCCTTTTGCCGGGTTTCTTTTTCGGTTTTTTTTCTTTTACCATATTGCTGTAATTATCGATTTAATTCAACACTTCCAACCTATTAAATGGCCAAGCCCTAACCCAGGCCCGACCGATAATAAGGCCACTTGGCAATGTTCCCCATTTTCTCGAATCGGAACTCGAACCACGATTATCTCCCAATACAAAATATTCTCCGTCTTTTAGGGAAACCTCCAGCCCTCCCGCCGTATAAACGTCCCGTAAATAATCGGATTCATTCAGAATTATTTTCTTTGTCTCATCATTCCCCGAAATAAAAATCCTGCCTTCCTCTATTTTCACGGTTTCTCCGGGGAGACCAATTATTCTTTTGATGAAAAATTGTGAGGGATCAAGAGGATATTTGAAAATTACCACATCGCCTCTTTGCGGATTTTCGAAGCGATAACTAATTTCATCAACAATCAAATAATCACCGTCGAGAAAATTCGGCTCCATTGACGCGCCCTGAACATAAAATGGTTGAATCAAAAAATAGCGAATCGGAACAACAATCGCCAAAGAGATAACGACAATTTTCAGAATCTCCCATACGAAACCCAACCAATATTTAAAACCAGAAACTTTTGTTTTCTTCTCTTGTGTCATAATTACGGTATAAATCTTCTAAATCCATTATACAAACTTCTCAATTATAAGGCAAATGTTATAATAAGATTATAAGCTTTCGCGCCTCTTCCCGCAACAGGATAACCTTATTTAAAATAAAGCGCGCGACAATCTAATGCAAGAGCAATTAAAAGAACTGAATAAAACTTTGAGAAATGATTTTGGCGCCGAACCGAAAAAAAACAAACCCAAAAACACTTTCAAGAATTTCATCCTTTTATTTTTGGCCATATCTGTTTCGATTTCATTCCTTTCTTTTTCTCCATATTTGGAAAAACTTTTAAAAAGAGAAATAATTATTTCCGCGCAAGGACAAATAATGGGATTAATGTTTTCTTCTTCGGGACAAAAAGACAGAATCAATCTTCTGATACTGGGAATTCCGGGCAAAGGATACCAAGGAGAAAATATGACCGATACGATTATTGTCATCAACAGCACGCCCAAAGGAGAAAAACCAATCGGCATATCGATACCTCGCGACCTGATGGTAAGATTTCCCAAGCAGAATTATTATACCAAAATTAATGCGCTGTTCGGCTCGACTGAAGATAGAAAACAAGGCCTCGAATCGGTTAAGTTAAGTCTGAAAGAAATTACCGGTTTCGATACGGACTATTTTATCGTTTTCGATCTGGAGGGAATAAAAAATATGATTGACCAGCTTGGAGGCATAGACGTAGTGGTGGATAACGATATTTACGATCCTAAATTCCCCGCGCCCTACGACTCTTACGAAATTTTTTCTTTAAAGAAAGGCATACATCATTTGGATGGAGAAACGGCGTTAAAGTTTATCAGAAGCCGCAATACACAGGAAGGAGATTTTTCGAGAATCGCAAGACAGCAAGAAGTGATAAATATCCTGAAAAATAAAATTCTCTCGCTTAATTTTTTCTGGGATTTTCCCACAATTCTGAAACTCTGGAAAAGTTTCGGCAGCCACACCTACACGAATATCGACATTACCGATATTAGATATACTTGGAACCTAATCAATAAAACCAACTTGGATACGATAAAATTCGACACGCTCGGAGATAAAGAAAACAACCTACTGGTAAACGGAGAAACTATACTCGATAAAGAAAAAACCTATATCCTCAAACCAAGGGCGGGACTGGATAATTATACGGAAATAAAAGAATATATAAAAAACCTAATCAATAATCAATTATAAATCATGATTTTAGTTGCTGGCCTGGGAAACCCCGGAAAAAAATACGCAAAAACCCGACA
>JAUYCU010000093.1 GCA_030692145.1 bacterium | reverse complement strand
GATCCAGTTACACAAGCCAGCAGTGTCATTTTAGCCTCCGGTAAGTAAATTTTATTCTATTATAATTATACACCTAATTTGTTGTTTTGTCAAGTATTATGGGGAAAACTGAGATTTTTGGCGTAAAATTTGATGATTTGAGCATGAATGAGGCTTTGGAGAAAATTCAAGGCTTTGTGGTTTTGCCGTATTCGGAATTTATTGTCCGCGCGCAGAAAGATGAAGAATTCAAGAATATCTTAAACAGCGCGGATTTTTGTTTGTGCGAGGGGAGGGGATTGTATTTAATGGCGCGGTTAATCGGGAAAAAACTGAAGCAGAATATCTATGGAGTAGACTTGATATACAACTTAAATTCAAAATTCAAAATTCAAAATTCAAAATTATTTTTATTCGGCGGAACCGAAGACGTGGTTAAAAAAACCGCGGAGAAATTGGGAGACAGTATTATCGGCTACGAACATGGCTATCAGGACGCAAATCGAGTTGTCGATAAAATAAACCTGGTCAAACCCGATGTTTTATTGGTTGGGCTGGGAAGCCCGAAGCAGGAAAAATTTATTCACGAAAATCTTAAAAAAATGCCGAGCGTGAAATTGGCAATTGGAGTTGGCGGGGCGTTCGATTTTATTTCCGGACGCATTAAACGCGCCCCGAAATTCATCCAGAAAATCAGCCTGGAGTGGCTGTGGAGATTGATTGTTGAACCGAAAAGAATTGAAAGGGTTTTTGGTGGGTTTTTTGGATTGAGCGCACTGGTAATTAAAGAAAAATTTTTTCGATAGTTTGTCGCATAATTTAATCCATGTTATTATAAATTCATATTGGTTGCGATAATAATTAATTATTCTAAAAATTCTTATGATTTGGTATATAATTGGTGGAGTGGTTATTGTGGCTTTAATTGCTTTTACGTTGTTGGGAAAAAAGAAAATCAAAAAAGAAGATGATGGGGAGGCAGGACAGATTGAAGGCGGAGAAATAGAAGGAACAACAATCGAGCCGACAATAGAAGACGAGACAGCAGACGTGAAATTGGAAGAAGGTTCGGAAGAGTCCACAGACGAGGAAAAAACGGTTTAATTTCAATTTATTGATTTATAACCCGGCTTCATATCGAGACCGGGTTTTAAATTTGTCTTGATAATCGATAATTGGTTTGATAGAATTGAATTATGAATATAGCTTAAGAATTTTCAGTATTCATACTGATTTTTTTAAATTTACTCGATATATGAACAATCCGAAAGTTTTTATCCTTATTTTGCATTACGGAGAACAAGAGGATACCCTTGAATGTTTGGATTCTTTGAAGAAATTGGATTATCCGAATTTCGAAGTTTTGGCAGTTGATAATGACCCCAATCACAGGTTGGGGGATTTAAATTTCAATTATAAGGTCACCAAGCTGGTGAATGCGGAGAATCGGGGTTTTTCCGGTGGCAATAATACGGGAATCAAATACGCGCTTAATAATGGCGCGGATTATATTTTATTGCTGAACAACGATACGGTTATCGAGCCGGAATTCCTGAAAAAACTGGTTGAAGCAGGAGAGAAAGACGAAAAAATCGGGATTCTGGGACCGATGATTTATAAGTGCGGTACGGATGAAATTCATTTTGCCGGAGGGAAAATCAGTTGGCTATACAACGAAGCAAAGCACGTGCCGGGCGCAAACGATTTTATTACGGGCGCCTGCTTTTTAATTAAACGAAAGGTAGTCGAAAAAATCGGCTTAATGCCCGAGGATTACTTTCTCTATTTCGAAGACGCGGAGTGGTGTTTGAAGGCTCGCAGGGCGGGTTTTGACTGTAAGGTGGTATCCGAGGCTAGAATAGGCCACAAAGTGTCTAAAAACACTCAGGAATACTCGTTTTCATACATCTATTATCAGTATCGAAACGGTCTGCTTTTAGCCAAAAGAAATGCGCCGCTTTTGATTAAAATTTTGGCCTATAAGATTAGTTTTTTAGTTTACATAAAACAGGTGATTAAGCTGGTTTTGATGCCGTCTAAAAAAGATTGGGCAAGAGCGGCAATGAGAGGAATAGGGGATTTTTACAAAGGAAAGACAGGGAAGTTTATAGCTTAGGGTTCAGGTTTATCTTACATGTCGACACGTGTCTGGTTTCCGCAAACCAACGAATTATTTCTCCAACCACGCAATTGAGTAGGCGCTCAGATCTACTCGCACAAAGACACGCGTCGGCGCCCCAGCGAGTCGCCGCGCTCCGTCTCGGCCTCGCTCCTGTCGCCAGAGGCGACAGACCATGCCCGCTTGGCCTGCGAAGGGTCTTTTTAGCGAGTAAATCTTCGCTGGCGGAGGAACGGAGTTTATCCCGCCTCTGGCGGACAATGGTTTCCGAAATAATTGTTGGCTTTGCTCTGGTTTGAAAATTAAGTCATTAAAAATTATGGTCATTGGTATTGATTGCCACAATTTAGAAGGGAAAAGAACCGGGATGGGAAGGTACTTGTCAAACTTGCTCCGCGAGTGGAGTAAATTGGGCGTGGGTCAAAAGTTTATTCTTTATTTTAAGGATAGGACTCCCGATGACATTTCCAAAAGCAGTAATTTTGAAAGTAAAATCTTAAAAAGCAAAAGCACGGCATTTTTTGTGCATTGTTTATTGCCGAAGGCAGCGGAAAAAGATGGGGTGGATTTATTTTTCTCGCCGTCGTATATTCTGCCTTTGAAAATTTCCAAAAAAATCAGAACTGCGGTGACTATTCACGATATATCTTACGCAGCGCATCCGGAATGGTTTTCCTGGCAGAATAATATTTTACTGCGTTTTGTTTCCAAAAAATCCGCGCAAAGAGCGGACATAATTCTTACGCCTTCGGAATTTACGAAAAAAGAAATTTTGAAACATTATCAGGTTAATCCCGATAAAATTTTTGTTGTGCCTCTGGCTGCGGAGGAGAAGTTCAGGCATTATCTTTCCGTAGACGAGAAGTTCGGGTATTGTTCTTTTGCGGGTTTTGAGCCCGAGAGCGGGCATGGTCTCCCGGCTTATCGGGAGGAGCGAAGGGCGAAACCCCGAAGTCGCCTCGCTGGGGCGAATGAGGAAAGCAAAAAAATAATACCCGAACTTTTATCCATTTTGAACAAGTATAAAATCAAGAGTAAATTTATTTTCTATATTGGTGCGATTTTTAACAGAAGATTCCTTCCGGAGTGTATCGAAGCATTCAAACAGATTGCGAAAAAATTTCCCGAACATCAATTCTTGATTTCAGGAACCAATTATACGCATCCGTTTATCGATATCGATTACATTATTAAAAAAGCCAATGAAGACATTGGCCGAGAAGCAATTTTAAAAACAGACTACGTAGATGAAAGCGATTTGGTTTATTTATATAATTTGGCGGATTTGTTTATTTGGCTTTCGTCTTACGAGGGGTTTGGTTTGCCGCCACTCGAAGCATTGGCTTGCGGAACGCCGGTAATTACCACTAAAATGGGTTCTTTAGCCGAAGCAGTGGGGGAGAGCGCGATTTTCATAAATAATCCAGAAGATACCAAAGAAATCAGTGGAGCAATGGAAGAAGTATTGAGTGATGAGCGCTTGAGTAATGAGCTGACAAAAAAAGGATTAAAGCAGGCGCAAAAATTTTCTTGGGGAAAAACCGCAGAGAAAACATTGGAATTTTTAAATCATGGGCAAAAATAAAATATCTTTACTGGTTGTGTTTTTAATCGAAATTCTGGCCATTTTGTTGGCTGTTTTTGGTGTATTGCCCAGAGAAGCGGTTTTGATTTCTACGGGAATAATGGCTTTTTATTTTATCTTCTCAAAAACAGAGGATAGCTTGATTTTATTCATTGTTTCCATTCCATTGTTCGTGGCAATGCCGATTACCGATACTTTTGATACAATGGCGAACTGGAGAATTCTTTTGGCGATTTTATTTTTGGTCTGGTTTTTTAAAAAAGGATACGCAAAGAATTTCTTAAAACAAGGAATTTGTTGTTC
>JAUYCU010000099.1 GCA_030692145.1 bacterium | reverse complement strand
TAAATACTCAATTGTGGGTAAGCTTTCCCTGATTCTGAAATCGTCTTCGACGTTTCCATCTTTATCTAACGGTACATCAAAATTAACGCGCACTAAAGCGCGTTTATTTTTTAAATCAATATCTTTTAAGGTTTTAATGTTGGGCATTTTTTACTATTTTTATGAATTCCTCGGCATTTAAGCTTGCGCCACCAACCAATAAACCGTCAAAGCCGACTTTTGTATAATCCGTGGAAATTTTGCTGTTTACGCTCCCGCCGTATAAAACTTTATTGCTTGTTTTTTCTTGTATCCATCTGAGTGCCTTTTTCGCTTTTTGCGAATCACAGAAATTACCCGTACCGATTGCCCATACCGGCTCATAGGCAATAACAATTTTTTTTACATCTTTTTCAATAATTCCGTTTAAATCTTCTTTGAGCTGTTTATCAACGACGATTTCTGCGTCTTTATCTTTTTTTTCGCCAATACATAGAATCGGAATTAAGCCAAATTTTAGGGCAGCTTTCAGTTTTTTATTTATCATCTCGTCAGTTTCTTTAAAATGAGCCCTTCTTTCCGAATGACCGATAATCACGTACTTAACGCCCATACTTTTCAGCATTTTTGGCGATATTTCGCCCGTGTAAGCACCTTTTTCTTCCCAATGGCAATTCTGTGCACCTAAAGTAAATTTTGCGCCCGAAGACCAGATTTTAGCATCTAAATAACAAAATGGTGGACAAATAACTGCGTCCAGTTTTTTAACCCCAGCAAAAAGCTTTTCGGCCTCGGACGACGTAGGGGGATTCATCTTCCAATTTGCAACTATTAATATCTTTTTTTTCATGGGTTTATTTTTTTATCCCGTTAATCGCCAAGGGCGATTTTGCGGGGCCAGTTAGCAACGATTAAAGATTTCATATTTATTTTTTAATTTTTTTATAAATGAATAAAACAATAAAGGCAATTATCGCAATCAGAATTAACCAATCAAATTTTCTGAAATAGGTTTCGATGCTTTGCCAGTTTTCTCCTAAAAACACGCCAATCCAAGCAAGCAACGCGGACCAAAAAAACGAACCAATAAAAGTGTATAAACAAAATTTGGCAAAGGGCATGCGGGCAATTCCCGCAGGAAGAGAAATAAAAGTTCTGACTACGGGTAAAAGCCTAGAAAAGAAAACACCGATGCTTCCGTGTTTTGTAAAAAACTTTTGCGATTTGTCTAGCTCATCTTTCCCGATTAAAGCGTATTTCCCGTATTTCTCGATAAACGGCCTGCCGCCATACGCTCCAATCGCATAGGCAATTATCGAACCGATTAAATTTCCGACTGCGCCCCAAACAATCACCAGTAACAAGGAAAGTTTTCCGGAAACCGTCAAAAAACCGGCAAACGGCATAATGATTTCCGAAGGAACAGGAATACAGGCACTCTCTATGGCCATCAAAGAAGTGATGCCGAAATACCCGGAATCGGAAATTATTTTGATTACTAAGTTAGCAACCTTGGCAAGAATATCCGCTATCATCCTATTTTCTGATTTCTTAAGAATTTAGCTACCTCCTCGGGCTTCACCATGATAACCTCTACTCCCGTTCCCAATTCTATTCCCGCCCAAATATTGGTTTTGGGCAAAATTTCGGCATGCCAATGATAATAATCGTAATTTTTCCCGTCGCAAGGTGCAGTATGAATGAAAAAATTGTAGGCAGGATCTTTCAATCCCTTATAAAGACGGAATAGGGCCTGCCACAATGCTTCGGCAAAATACTTTCTTTCTACTTCGCTCATTTTTTCGAAATGCGATTGGTGTTTGCGCGGATAAATCCTGATTTCGAAATTAACTCTCGGCACAAACGGAGAAAAAACGACAAAATGCTCGTTTTGGAAAATACACCTTCTTTCTTCTTTTTCCCACTCAGTCATTTGACAATGAACGCATTTTCTATGCTTTTCATGATATTCTTTTGCACCACTTAAATCTCTTCGGACGTCGGCGGGAAGAATAGGCAAGGCAATTAATTGGGAATGAGGGTGAAAAATAGTTGCCCCCGCCTCGATTCCGTGATTATGGAAAATAAAAATATAATTAACGCACCTGTGCTCCATTAAAGTCAAATATCTTTCCTGAAAAACGTGAACAACTTCTTCCACCTTGTCCAAAGACATCAATGCCAAGTGTTTTTTATGATCGCGGGTAATAATTATTTCGTGAAATCCCGAACCATCCATTAGGGTATATGGGCCTTCCTTGTATTTTTCAGAACAATCTCCTGGCCCAAGCGCGGGAAATCTGTTTTTAATCACTTGAATACTCCAATCCCTAACCAGTTTTTTTATTCCCTTGACTTTTCTCCTTTTGGAGTCTTCGTAATAAATTAAAAGAGGCTCCTCATGGCCGGTCTTTTGAGGATCCTCAAAAGGACAATCCTTAATCGATTGGTCGAATTTTTTTTTGCCCGTTTTAGCGAACATATGCGGCCTCTTTGCTCTGCCAGTTGCCACCACCATCCAATCCCCGCTCACCAAATCCTGCCGCAACTCGGAAACATTTTTAAATCCATCCCTTAATTGTTTCTTTTTAAAATCCGATATTTTCATCCTTTTTTTATGCCGTATTTATCGGTTATCAAATTATATTTTATCTGAAAAAGCTCAATGAAAACTTTTAAATATGTTGCCAATTTTACGCGGCTATTGGGATTATTAATCCAATAGACGGGAAACAGGCCGATTTTAAAACCCAAGTTTTTCGCTAACACCAGCGCTTCGATGTCGAAGCCCCAACGATCGATTAGTGTTCGCGAGAAAATCTCTTTTGCTGCTTTGGCTGAAAAAACCTTAAAACCGCACTGAGTATCCCAAATTCCCCAAAGCACTAAAATTTGAATCAAAATATTGCCTATGTCTCCCAAGCGGCGCTTTAAAAACGATTGCGGAACAGCTTGTTTGGCATCTTTATTATCTCGAGAATCACGCGTACCAATCGCAACGTCATAACCTTGTTCCAATATTGGCCAGGCTTTTTCCATGTGGTCTATGGTTGTGGCATTGTCCGCATCGGTAAAAAGTCTGAATTCGCCCCTTGACTCGAGCATGCCCTGCCGTACAACCCATCCCTTGCCATGATTTTCTTTATTATCGATTACTCTAAGATTTTTTACCAATTCTTTCATTTTCTCGGCTACTCGAACCGTATTATCTTTTGAGCCATCACTGACAACGATAATTTCGTACGAATAATTTTGTTTAGATAAATATTTATCTATATCCAATAACGTACTGGAAGTCGTTTTTTCCTCGTTATATGCCGGTATTACTATTGATAAATGTATTTTATTGTCCACCCCGTTAGTAGATTTCCGACATTTTAAATATCGGAATTCTAAAATTAATAATTATTGATTATGATAATTTTCTTGATTTTACCCCGTACTTTTTCGGTCCGCCTCTGGCGGGCCAATCGGAAATTCACTACGGGGTCCATATATTTAAATTATATCACAATTTGATTAAACAAAAAATCCCGCCAAGCGGGATTTTTATCAAACCTTGGTCAATATTTTCGGCCCCCTTTTCGTAATCGCTATAGTGTGTTCAAAATGCGCGGAAAGACT
>JAUYCU010000009.1 GCA_030692145.1 bacterium | reverse complement strand
AGCTGTTTGCCAACCCGAACCCGAACCAATATCCAGAATCTTATCATCTGGCTTAGGTTGAAGTAATTCCAACATAAAAGCAACGGTCAACGGCTGTGAAATCGTCTGGCCATATCCAATCGGCAATGGCGCGTTAATATCCGCTTCGCCTTTTAAATCATCAGGGACAAAATCTTCCCTTTTTATTTTTTCGAATGCCCCAATAATCAACGGTGTTTTTAAATACCCATCTTTTATCAATTGCTTTATGAGTTCTTCCATATTTTTATTATATCAGAATTTAAAAAGAAAGGGGTGATAAACGCCCCTTGCTTGTCTCGAAGATATTGGTTCACTTCGCTTTTTTTTCGAGTTCTTTCTTTTTCAACTTTTTTTGGTGCTTCTTTTTGAGACCGTTCTCGTATCCCGTCATACCGATCAGGAAGCCACCGATAAATGTCAGTAATCCGCCAAAACAGGAAAAACCAAAACCTCTTTTCGACTTTCATTATCTCTCCTCTCCTTTTTTCAAGATATTTATATCTTAACAAAAATAATAGATTATGTCAATATTGACTTTCCTTGACTCACGAATTAATAGATGTATAATCAGATTAGACGAGTAAGTCGGGGTATCTTAGTAAGTCTTTATTTAAGAAAAAGGCGAAAATAAGTAGAGCGACTTGAAAGTCAAAGGTCGCTTTTTATTTAAGTAGTAAGAAAAAAAATCATCTATGGCGTTCAAAAAAGATCGTGATCGTGGTGATTCTGACCGCGAAATGATTCAAGGCAATTGGACCTGCAGCGAATGCGGAACCAAAATTACCGAAATGCCTTTCGAACCATCAGCGGACAGACCAATATTCTGCAGAGATTGCTGGTCAAAGAAAAGAGAAAGCAGGCCGAAAAATAATTTCGGAAGAAATAATTTCGGCCCGAGAAAAATGTTTCAGGGAAACTGGAAATGCAGCGAATGCGGAACAGCTATTACCGAACTGCCCTTCGAACCGTCGGGAGATACTCCGCTTTTTTGCAGAGAGTGCTTCTCCAAAAAAAGAGCAGAACGATAATTGTTTTGAAACAAATAAAAATCCCGCGGGAAACCGCGGGGTTTTTATTTGACCCCGCACCTATCTCAAATCATGACTTTATAATTATACTGTTTGGAGGCGAAGCCGCCTTACGGTTTTAAATAATATTTAAATCAGAAACGTCAAAAAGATAGGTGCGGGGTTGACACAATAAATTTTATAGTTTACAATAACAAAGCTCTTTAAAAATCTAAAGAAAAGGAGATATTCGATGAAAAGGTTTTTTGCTCTCGTCTTGGTTTTCGGTCTGGCTGTCTCTCTGGCTTTCGCGGCCGAGGACACAATCAAATTGAGGACCCTGGGTCAATCGCCCCTAACCAAACCGGTTCTGGATGCGGCCACGGCAAAACAAGTGGTGAAGAACTACGCCGAGGAAATCCGCAAGCTCGAAAACGACGCACTCTTCTTCGACCTGATGGAACAACTGGATCAAGCGGAATTCGAGAATGAAATTCCTCCCATCGGCACGGTGATGCGCTGGATGCTGTTTAAAGACAGAAAAGGTGTTATCCGTAACCTCAAAAACGTCGAATGGGTTGGCCAGGAACAATTTCAAGCTTTCGGGTTTGAAATTCTTCACGAAGGTATGATTTACCACTTTTTTGTCCCGAAGATTTGCGGAAACATCTGTCTTTCTCAAATCAGAAAAGCATTACCTCCGCCTCCACCACCTAAACCCATTGAACCGCCGAAACCCGCTGAACCGAAGACTGTCACGCCCGTAGTCATTATTCCACCTCCGGTCTTAATCTCGCCCCAACCCGCTCCGGCACAACCTCCGGCCAAAAAGCATCGTCCCGATTTCAAACTGAAATTCGGCCCTTGGATCCCTTGGGAACCAATGACTTTCTCGGCCGAAAATCAAAACGTGGACGTCCAGTACAACTTCAACGATTATCTGCCGAAGTACGAGAAATTCGTGATTTGCGAAGATGAAGAAACCGGTACAATCTACCTGAACGAGAAAAACTTCCCTTATCAAACAGGCGACAG
>JAUYCU010000091.1 GCA_030692145.1 bacterium | reverse complement strand
TTTTAACACCGTTGGTGATTAATTCCTGTGCCAGGTCTTTGTCGTTCATCAATTTCTTGATTTTCTCCGCAATATCTTTCGGATTTCCCGGCTCACAGAATAATCCGTTTACGCCGTCTTTAAGAAAATCCGGAATTCCGCCCACAGGAGTTCCGATTACTGCTGCACCAGCTGCCATTGCTTCGACAAAAACGTTTCCGAATCCTTCGGCCAACGACGGACGAACGAAGATGTCCGCCGCGGCAACATATTTGGGAACTTCCGAATATAAAACGCTGCCCAAGAGAAAAATTTTGTCTTTTAACTTGGAATCTTCGATCATTTTTTCCAATTCTTCTTTTTGCGAACCACTACCGCAAACTACTATTTTAAAATCTTTTATCTCTTTGTTCAGGAACTTCGCCGCGGTAATTAAATCATGTGTACCGTTCTTATGCTCAAGCCGGGAAACGCAAACAATCAAATTTTCTGTATCAAACCCCAATTTTTTGCGCGTAGAAAATTTGTCCGGATCGGGCACAAATTTTTTCGTATCCACTCCATTGGGAATGACAATTGTCGCTTTGGGCTCATATCTCAAAAGGTGTTTTTCCAGGTGATAACTAATGGCATGACAATATTTGGCATTTCTGAAAATCGCCCTTTCCATTTTTTCATAAAGAGAAACGATCGGCTTGATGTTTAACTTGTGATGATATACACTAAAATCAGCCGATTGGATGGTAATAATGTAAGGAATTTTGGTTATTTTGCTTAAAATATAACTTAAAATTCCGCTCAAAAATCCCTGCGCGTGAATCAATTCTATTTTCTCCTTTCTGATTGTTTTTAGGGATTTGAAGAAAATCCAAACCATCGCTCCCAGAATGAATTTCGAACCGCTGTAAGAAAGATCTTTCAGTTCCTGCGGCGAGGTTCTGAATATTTTTAATTTATTTTTCGTCTCTTCTTTCGGCGTATTGATAACCCTGCTGGTGATGACAAAGATATCGTCGGTTTTGCCGATTTCTTCGGACACGCTTTGGGTAAAAATCTCAAACCCACCGATTACCGGCGGATAGTGGATTGATGGAATTAGTATTTTCATGATAAATTTTATTATCCGAATCTACGAATTGATATTCCAATCTACGAATCAATATCCGAATTTACGAATAATTTGTAGATTAGTAGATATTTGTTGATTCGGATATAACATTCGAATCATTCGAATAATATTTATGTACTTCGTACACCCACAATTTAAATTTTTTAGCTTAAAGCTTTTTTTCAGAAAGTTTTCTGAAACCAATTTAAGAAATAAATTATCCAAAATCTTTCCTGGTTTGAATATTGTTTTTACTGACTCCGGACGCTCGGCATTCCAAATCGCAATTAAAGAATTGGGTCTGGAAAATTCCGAAATGCTTGTGCCTGCTTACATCTGCGATATTTTTCTGCCGATTTTCGCTCAATACAACATCAAGCCAATTTTTCTGGACATAGATTTAAAAACCTTCCATGCCGATATTCCCGAAATAGAAAAAAAGATAACCCCAAGAACAAAATCAATTCTTATCTGCCATACCTACGGATTGCCTGCCTCAATAAACGAAATCCTGGATATCGCCAAGAGACATAATCTAAAAATTATCGAAGACTGCGCCCATTTACCCCTATTCGGCTTGCCCCGAGAGACTTACAGTAAGCTTAGTCGAACCAAATCGAGGGGAGATTGTGCTTTCTTTAGTTTCGCAAAAATATGCCCAAATATCAATGGCGGAATGCTTGTTTCCAAAACACGGATAAAAACAGAAATTTCCGATTATAAGCCAAAATTATCGAATATTATAAAATTCCTGCGCCTTTTTCCTGTTTTGGCTAACGTCTCGGAAAATTTCAGAAAAGAAAAACCGCAAACTACTGAAAATTTTCGCGAACCGAGAAAAGCATCGAAACTGTCCTTAAATCTTTTCAATGATTATCTGGAAAATTTTGCGCAGCAGATCGAAAAAAGAATCGAATTGGTAAAATATTTTCAGAAAAAATTGCAGGAAATCGGATTCGAAGTCCAAAAACCGGAAAATAATATTTTTACCTATATTTCGGCCCTGGTCCCGCAAAATGTTGATCGCGATAAATTATTCGATAGACTCAAAAAATACAATATTTTTTGCTCGCGAATCTGGCGAAAACCGATTTACATAGACTTGCCCAATACTCGTGAAACAGCGCAAAGAATCATCAATTTCCCCCTCCAAGACTGGTTTACGGAAAAAGATATAGACGAGATGATCAAGTGCTTGAAATGTTCTATCGCTTCGCTTGTTTGAAATGTTATAAACGATATTTAATTAATCTTGAACTTAACCCTTTAATAATAAAATTCGGCAATAAGCCCCAGATATTTCTTAATTTCGAGGAACGCAGTCCTTCGGAGTTTTTTTTAATTCCAATTTGAACTATCGGATATTCTTTCCCTCCCCAACCGCGCTTGAAAATATCGAGAGACGAACCCTTCGGCGTGGCGCCCAGATCCAAAATTTTGTCCTGTCCGATCAAGCTTTTAATTTTGTTCCATAAAAGCAAATAATTAGTGCCTAAATCCTTATATCTGTAATTCGACGCGTTCAAAAAATAATGAACAAAATTTCCGTAATTCAAGAATAAATCACCGGCTATAATCTTATTATTTTTACTCGCCAATAGAATTTCATTATTCCGGTCTTTATCCAAGAATTCAATAATTGAAAACGGGTAAGGCACCGTCTTTTTTCTTTTTAAACTGGCAACATATAAATTATAAAATTGCTTTAATTCTTTGGGGTTTTCGCATTTTTTGACTGTTAAATTTTCGTTTTGCGCATCCCTTACCTCGTGCCTTAATGTTTTTCTGAAAGAACCCAACAACCCCTGCTCGGAATTATTCCTAAAATCTTCAATCCACGAAGTAAAAATATCGCTTCTTGATTGATAATTCTTAATTCCCGATTCGTCGAAATGAAAGTATTT
>JAUYCU010000056.1 GCA_030692145.1 bacterium | reverse complement strand
GCGGCGATCAAAAAACTTCTGTTTTTAATAAATATCTTTTTATTATTCCCGATTATCAAAGATATATCCAAAGACGAGAAAGAAAGAATGAAAATAATCAAAACCGGAGCAACGGCGTTGATGATTGTTTTGATTATCGGCTATTTGCAATTGATTTCCGTATTTTTTGCTCCTTTATATAATTTTTGGCAGTGGTGGGCAGAGAATGTGACTTCTGTTTTTTACGGCAGTAGTTTATCCGAGCTTTTAAAAGTCAGTAATACCTGGTTTTCTTATTATGAGAATAGCCCGCCAACATTAAGAATGTTTTCCGTGTTTCCCGATTCGCATTCGTTTGCCATGTTCGGAATCATCGGATTGATTTTTCTGGCTGTCCAGCTGATGCTTAAGCCCTTTCACTTTCTTCGTTCGTCCCAGCGAGACGAACTCAGGGTTTCGCCCTCCGCTCGTCCGATGTCCATCGGACACCATGCCCGCTTTCGGGCTCAAAACCCGTTCAAGAGCTTAGGCGTCTGGACAGCCATAGTTTTATGTCTTCTGGCTCTGATGTTTTCCGGTTCGCGGGGAGTATGGCTTAGCGCGGTATTTCCCTTTTTGGTGGTTATTTTTCTCTTTATTTTCAGAAAAGAAAAAACGCTGAAGCCGTTTTTGATGATGCTGATAATTTTTGCCCTTGCTTTTCCTGTTTCTTCTTTGGTTTTGTCTCAATCGTACGAGGATGGTGAAGATGCGACCCTGGCATTCAAAAGAGCGAAAAGTATTGCCGACATGGAAGAGTTATCGGTTAAAAGCAGAATGGGAATTTGGAAGACTTCTTTTCAGTCTGTCATAGAGCATCCATTATTGGGTGTGGGCATCGGTAACTACCCGGTTGTCTTGGGTGAAAATATTTCTGCGGCAAAAAAGGGTGCTTCCGCGCATAATCTTTATCTGGATATTGCCTCGGAAATGGGTTTGTTGGGTTTGGCGGCATTTTTATTGATAATTTTATCGATATTTAAAAAAATTCGAAAAGAGATAATAAATAACAAGTTATATGCAATATGCTTTTTGTTTTTCTTCGGCTGGATTCTGATTTATAATCTTTTCGATGTGGTATTATTAAACGACAAAGCTCTGTTGTTTTTTATGGTAGCAACGGGCCTTTTGTATAAAGATGAGCAATAAATTGGTTTCGGTTAATGTATTAACCTATAATGGCGAAAAACTTATTGGGCCGTGCTTGAAATCGGTTTCGGAACAAACTTATCCGTATATCGAGGTTTTGGTAATCGATAACGATTCCAAGGATAGGTCGGTGGAAAAAGTTCGCGAAACAAAGATTAAATTTCCATTGAGAATTATCGAAAACAAGGAAAACCTCGGATTTGCCGCAGGGCATAACCAGGGAATAAGAGAATCCAAGGGAGAATATGTTTTTTGCCTGAACCAGGACATAGTATTGGAAAAGGATTTTATCGAGAAAATCGCGGAAAGACTGGAAAAAGACGAGAAAATCGGAGCAATACAGGGAAGGCTTTATAAAATTGATGATATTAATAATCCGAAAAAAGAAATCATTGACACTACCGGGTTGTTGATGTTTAAAAATCGCAGAGTGGTTAATCGCGGACAGGGAGAAAAAGAAAACGGCCAGTATAGCGAAAGCGAAGAGATTTTCGGCGCTGACGGCGCTGCCCCGACATATCGCAGAACAGCACTTGAAGACGTGAAAATCAATAACGAATATTTCGACGAAAGCTTTTTCTGCTATAAAGAAGATATTGATTTATCCTGGCGTATGCGTGTTTTTGGCTGGAGGATAATTTATGAACCGAAGGCAGTGGGTTATCACTTACGTGGAGCAGGGGAGACAGCAACTACTAAAACAGCCGAGATAATCAGACAAAGGAGAAAAATTTCCCCGTTTGCCAAGCTTCATTCTTTTAAAAATCAACGCCTGATGCAGATAAAAAATGAATTGCCGAGCTTGTTTTTTGGCCAATTTTTTAGTATTCTTATAAAAGAGATAGGCGCATGGACATATGTGCTTTTGTTTGAACGTTATACGTGGAAAGCAATAAAGGAACTAATAAGACTGATTCCCATTGCCCGCAGAAAAAGAAAATTTATCATGGCGAACAAGAAAGTAAGCGCCAAAGAAATGACAAAATGGTTTAAATAAATATGCTTGATTCAATACAGCCACCGAAAAAATATATTCCCAATATTCGAAACAAAAAAAGAGTCAAATTGACTGTTTTGATTTTGGCGATAATTATTTTGATTATTCCCGTTTTTTATCTTTTCAAAACGGGAATGGCTTTCAGTAAGATTTTGACGATTAAAAATATCGCCTGGGAAAAGATTTTTGGCGGGAAATTGCCTTCGTCGGAATATACTCCACAGAAAGACGAAGACAGGATAAATTTTCTGCTTTTAGGGATTAGAGGAGAAGGGGATCCGAATGGTGGGCTTTTATCGGACGGAATAATGCTTATTAGTATCAAAAAAAGCACCGGGCAGGTATCTTTAATTTCGATTCCCCGAGATTTATATTTACAGATGCCCGGAGAGGCAAGGTACGAAAAAATCAATGCCGCTTACGTAATCGGTTTGGAAAAATACGAGAACGGCTTGAATTATGCGAAAAAAACAGTTGCCTACGTTACCGGCCAATATATCGATTATGCGGCAGTTGTTAATTTTAATGCATTTAAAGACATAATTGATTTATTGGGGGGAGTGACAATTTATCTAAAGGAGCCTTTTATCGAAAGCAAACAATGGTGGTGCGACGATAAGGGTCAGAATTGTCAGCCATTTACGGTTGAAGCGGGAGAACAAACATTAAATGGCGAAAGAGCCCTGCTTTATGCTCGTTCCAGGTTTTCCAG
>JAUYCU010000039.1 GCA_030692145.1 bacterium | reverse complement strand
GAGTGGTCGTGACTGCTAAACTAATAGATATAATTTTTTTCATTTTAGACTTTTAATTTTATTTTACATTCCCGTCCCGACAAATCGGGACAAAGCCTGTAAAATAATAAGTTTTTTATTGCTCGACCTTTAATGGACCCGGAGGTCCGTTTTTGTCCCGTTTGACAGGGACGCCCCGACTCGCGCCGGGACTTGCCCCGCAACTGCGGGGCTTACTTATTACTCCACTTTATTTTCCGCCGTGTTTACGGGTGGCTGAATATTTTCAAAAGGAATAGAACCGGATTCCACTTTCTCTTCCAATGTCGGAGTTATAATTTCTTCCGGTGTCTGATTTTGTTCACCTCCGGTTATCGTTTGCGTACCCTCTTCTCCTGCCAATTCATCGGTTATTTCTTTTGTCTTTCTTATTTCTTCCAATGCATTATTTATATCTGCGGTAATTCCTTCTCTTTCTTCGGGAAGAACATAACCAAGTTTATCCGCGCTGTTGGTTATAGCTTCTTTATAAATTGTGGTTTGCGCCTTAACTATTTTTGCAACCTCGGTTGCTTTCTGCATATTTTTCTCTTTCAGTGTATTCATATTTTGTTGCACCGTAACCATTTCTTGGGTAAACTTCTTGACGGTCTTTCCGATGTCTTCCCCCTTGTTCGGCTGTTCGATAAGCTGCGTAAATTCGTCTATTCTTTGCGTGGCGAATTTTACGGAAAGTTTTGTCCTGCTTTCGGGACTGGAAGTAAAGGTTAATTGCGTCTTCTCAATCACGGTTTTTACCGGATAAAGAAAATCACCCGGCAAAGTGCCTTGCGACGCAGAAATTACTCCGACAGTAGTAATGGAACTCACTAAAATAACGGAAGTCAGCGCGAAAGCGAATGCAGGCTTGAAAATTTTTGAAAAATTAAAAAAGGGAAAAGCCAATATCGACCTCTCTCTTTTTTCCTCTTTTTTAGGCCTGGATATCTCGTATAATAAAAAACTTCTCTGACTCTCCAGCCAGGAAGCGTTAGGCTCAATTCGCTGTAATTTTTTGATTTTTCGCACTAATACGTCCATTTTTGTGCGTCCGTCTACTGTCCGTCTACTATATATGACGATTAGCTAGGCCTATTTGTTACACTTTTCTTACACCCCCATATTACACCAATATTTCACCCTTTTCAAGCTTTTTATAATTAAAAATATTAAGAGCAAAATTAGTCTTCTTTTTTCGCTAAAATTTCTTTTAAAGACTTCAAAGCGCGGTGAATTAAAACCCTGATTGCGCCTTCGGATTTGTCCATTAATTTGGCGATTTCCGGCACCGGAAGTTCATCAATATAATACCAAATAATCACGTTCTGATATTCTTCTTTCATTCCCACCAAGGCGTGATGGATTTCTTCCGTATCCTCTTTCAGGCTTATTTCGCTGGGAGCAATCTGGCCTTCGACAAAAACATTAAAATCGTCATTAATCAGAATTTCCTGCGAGCTTTTTCTTTTGTAATAATCGGCAATAAGATTGTGAGCAATTTTATAAAGTAATGCCTGGAAACTTTCTTCGACTTCCTTTTCTTTCCCCCTGAAATATTCCCAAATTCTCAAAAAAGATTCGGAAGAAAGGTCCTCGGCCAAAACCTGCGAACCTACTTTCAAACGAATAAATCTAAAAAGTTTTGGCGCGTA
>JAUYCU010000045.1 GCA_030692145.1 bacterium | reverse complement strand
CAAAAATGTCGATATGAACGAAGAAGTTTTCTGGGAATGTTATTCCTCGGGAAAGTATAGGACATTGGTGACGGGATGGTATAGCGATTTAATGTCGGATTTCAGGAAATATAAAATTTCCGAGGACAAAAAAGGAACACCTGCGTTTTTGGTTGGCGACGAAATGATTACAGGCATGCAGTCATACGATATTTTTGCGGCATTAATTGAAGAAAAATTGGCAAAATAGATATTTTTCATTATTGTCGTTATTCGCCAAGTTAAAATAGCCTGGCGATTTTATTTTGGAGCGAAAAAAGGTTATAATTAAGACATGCGCATGGATAAAGAACAAGCAAAAAACAGAATAGAAAAATTGAAAAAAGAGATAAATTATTATCGTTATCTTTATCATGTTTTGGATCGGCCGGATATTTCGGATTCTGCTTTCGATGCTTTAAAAAACGAGCTTGAAGAGATGGAGTATAAGTTTCCCGAACTAGTTACTGCGGATTCTCCTACGCAAAGAATTGGGGGCGAGCCATTGGATAAATTTCAGAAATTTAGCCACCCCGTACCCATGCTTTCTTTTAACGATGCCTTTAATGAAGAAGAGATGAAAGATTGGGTAAAAAGAAACGAAAGAATCTCTAAGGATGCGGATAAACATGGTTATTATTGCGAATTAAAAATAGACGGATTGGCGATAGAATTGATTTACGAGAACGATATTTTGAAAGTTGGAGCAACCAGGGGAGACGGTTTAATCGGAGAAG
The DNA here is from genome assembly GCA_030692145.1 of bacterium. Classification (GTDB taxonomy): domain Bacteria; phylum Patescibacteriota; class Minisyncoccia; order RBG-13-40-8-A; family RBG-13-40-8-A; genus JAUYCU01. The sequence continues at coordinate 1,719 of JAUYCU010000045.1, read as the reverse complement.
ACGTCACAAGCAATTTAAGAACCGTTAATACGGTTCCCCTGAAATTATTGGAAAAAGACCATATAATCAAAAACTTAAAAAAAGAAGGACTTAATAATGTTGTCGGTAAAATTTTAAAATCTTGGCCAGAAAAATTGATTGTGCGCGGAGAAGTTTTTTTAAGCACCAAGGAATTCGAAAAAATCAATAAAGAATCGGAAAAAAGAGGGGAGAAAACCTATGCCAATCCCAGAAACCTGGCTGCGGGCTCAATAAGGCAATTGGATCCGAAAATTACCGCAAGCCGACACCTGGATTCTTTCGCTTATTCGATTGTGACCGATCTCGGCCAAAGAGTTCACGAAGACGAACATAGGATTTTAAAGGCTTTTGGTTTCAAAACAAATCCGCACAATAAATTTTGCAGAAGCCTGAAAGAGGTTGAAGATTTCAGAAATTATTGGGAAAAAGCGAGAGAAAAACTTGATTACGAAATCGATGGGATAGTGGCGGTTATCAGTAATAATGAAATCTTCAAAAAATTGGGTGCAATCGGGAAAGCGCCAAGGGGTGCGATTGCCTATAAATTCTCCGCAAAAGAAGCAATTACAATAATTAAGGACGTTATTTGGCAGGTTGGGAGAACGGGCGTTTTAACGCCGGTTGCGGTTTTAAATCCGGTAGAAATTGGCGGAGCAACAATTACTCACGCAACTTTGCATAATTTTAATGAAATAAAAAGACTGAGAATAAAAATCGGAGACACGGTAATTATTGGTCGAGCAGGGGACGTTATTCCCGATATCGTAAAAGTATTGGATAATTTAAGAACCGGTAAAGAAAAAGAGATCAAGGTACCGTACATTTGTCCGGTTTGCGGTTCAAAGGTGATAAAAATCGGAGACGAGGTCGCTTTTCGCTGTTCGGATAAAAACTGCGGAGCGATATTGCGGGAAAAGATTTATCATTTTGTTTCTAAGAATGCTTTTAATATTGTCGGCGTAGGTCCGAAAATTGTCGACAGGTTTTTGGACGAGGGCTTAATTAAGGATGCAGCCAACCTGTTTTTATTAAAAGAAGAAGATATCCGGCATCTGGAAAGATTTGCCGAAAAGTCTGCTGCCAATATCATTAATTCAATTCAATCGAAAAAGGAAATCAAGCTCGAAAGATTTTTATTCGCTTTAGGTGTATTGCAAGTCGGAGAAGAAACCGCGATTGATTTGACGAAAAAATTCTCCGGTTTGGAGAAAATAAAAAAAGCCTCGATTGAGGAATTGAAAAAAATTCAAAATGTCGGTTCGAAGGTTGCGGAATCGATTTATGGGTGGTTCAGAGAAAAAAGAAACCTGGATTTTTTGGAGAAATTAAAAAAAGCTGGTATAAGTATAACAACAGATCAAAAACCAAAAACCAAAAATCAAAAACTAAGGAATAAAATATTTGTTTTGACAGGAGAATTGGAAACCATAATACGTGATGAGGCAAAAGAAAAAATTCGGGAATTGGGCGGAGAAGTTTCGGGCTCGGTTTCGAAAAACACAGACTTCGTAGTTGCGGGAAGCGAGCCAGGTTCGAAATTCGATAAGGCAAAAAAATTAGGAGTAAAGATTTTGTTAGAAAACGAGTTTTTAAAGATGATAAAATAAAAATGATTTCCAAAGAACAAATCGAACATATTGCCAAATTGGCGAGAATCGAATTGACGGAAAAAGAAAAGGAAAAATTCTCCACGGAACT
>JAUYCU010000017.1 GCA_030692145.1 bacterium | reverse complement strand
TTGTTGGGAATAATCTTATCAGCCATAATTATATTTATAATACTCGTTATAGCGGTATTTTTGTAGGTGAATACCCCCCAATATATAAAGGAGTCTTTGCTGGTAATAATATTATAGAACAGAATGAAATTCACAATGTTATGCAGGAATTAAACGATGGTGCTGGAATCTACATTGTTGGAAACCAACCAGGGACTATTGTTAGAAATAATGTTATTCATGATGTAGTTAAGACTGATAAGCATGTTTTTGATTATTATCTCTGGAGAAGTTTGCAAAATTAACTCAAATTAATCCAATTCTTATAAAAAATTTCTAAAATCCGACGATAAACCGAAAGATTTTTATACTTTGTCGTCGATAAAATATTATAAAAGAGGAAAAATGGAATCATTAGTTAATTTTGCGCTGAAAGAAAAATACGCGAAAGTGAAAAAATTACGTTCCCGCCTCGAGAATATGGATAAAATTATCGACTGGAATAAATTTTTAGCTTTGTTCCCAGAAAGGGAATCGACGGTGGGAAGACCGAATTACAACAAAATTTTGTTGCTTAAAATATTATTTTTGCAAGGTTGGTATGGACTTTCCGACGAGGAATTGGAATTTCAGATTAATGACAGGTTTAGTTTCCAGCAATTTTTGGGTTTTCCGAATTTCATTCCGGATTACTCGACGATATGGAGATTTCGGGAAGAACTTGCCGACGGCAATCTAACGGATAAAATTTGGAATGAACTTCAAAGACAGATAAACGAGAAAAATATTTCCGTCGAGAAAGGTGTAATTCAGGACGCTGTTTTTATCATCGCCGAGCCGGGAAAAACAAATTCAGGAATGAATGACCGGGGGCAATCGGCCAAAACTTCGAGAAACCGCGACGGAAGCTGGACAAAAAAAGGCAAGAAAAGTTTTTTCGGCTACAAAGCTCACACAAAAATGCGCCGAGGTTCAAAAATTATTGAAAGCCTTGCGGTCACGACGGCCCGAGTGCCCGACGGTAAAATCGACCTTGCAATCCCCAACGATATAATTTATCGCGACAAAGGTTACACCGGAACAAAAACAAAGGCAAAAGGAGACGGAACAATGAGAAGAGGGAATCTTTCCGTCGACGAAATATTGCGGAATAAAAGAATTCAGTCGAAACGAAGCCAGGGCGAACATCCTTACGCGACGATAAAAAGAGCAATGCATGGAGGACAGACAAAATTGACGACGGTGTATCGGGTTTTCGTCCAGCAATTATTTGTATTTGCAGCTTACAATATTTATAGATTAGCGACAATAGTAAGAACATAAGGGGAAGAAGAGGGGGTATTCCCGAAAGACAAATTAGAAAGGCAGTCAAGAAAACGAGATAAAAAGAAAAATCTCGGAATTAATTAATAAAATATTTTTTACACTTTCAAAAAAATTGAATTATTCAAACTTCTCTATTCTTTCGAAAGCTGTTTTAAATCCCTGATATCCTTCAAAAACGGCGGTTTTCGTTTCACTGGACTGAACACTTTGAACTTCTTCGAGTTGAGGTATCAGCTCTTTAATTTTATTTTTTCTTTCTTCTTCAATCTTTAAAATTTTTTTAGGTTCAACAGCCTGAAAATGTTTTCCATTTTTTTGAACGTTATAAGTTACCAATCCTTTCTCGATCAAGGAGTT
>JAUYCU010000112.1 GCA_030692145.1 bacterium | reverse complement strand
CTCCTTTCTTTTTAAAGTACGGATATAAGTACGATAGCAAATGGGCCGAAATAAGTCAAGAAAAATATTGACAAGCCAAAGAATACGGCGTAGTATAGTAAAAGACAAAATTCGCACCTTAAAAGGAGGTTATTTTGGAAAAAGAACTTTCGAGAAAAGAAAGGAAACAAATCAGGCGGGCCGACGAAGGAAGAATTATCTGGAATATTACTTCTCTCACGACGAAAAACGAAGCTTCCTGGGAAAGATTGCGTTGCTGTCGAAGCCATTATGATTTTTGCCGCGCTGTCGTAGAAATCAAAGGCGTTAAGGTCATAATTGATTTAAACGAATGGCCAGATTCTACGCAACTGACAATCCACTACGGTGACGCACATAAAATCGTCTATCGCAACGGAAAAAACAAGCCAGATTTTAAAATCCTGGATTCGGCGGTTATGGAGCAGCAAATCCACAAGATACAGGAACAAGAATCCCGAAAACAGCCTGACCAAGACACTACCATGGTCTTACCCCTTTCCCCCGAAAAGAAGTTGGCCGAACCAACAGATCAGGAAAACCTCAAAAAAGTTGTCGACTTTCTGACAACCTAAACCTAAGGCGGTGGAATGACGAAAGTCATCCACCGCTGTTTTTTTATCTTTAAACCCCGCGCTCGGCGCGGGGTTTATTTTATACTCTTACTTTTTCTTTCACTTTTTCTCTCTTAATTTCGTTATTTGCGAGCAGAATTTCAATTTCTTTCCCCCTGACGTCAACTTTTACCTTGTCCCGTTCTTTTACAACTCCGTCAACAATCATTTTTGCCAGCGGGTCCAAAACCAATTGCTGGATTTTTCTCTTTAATGGTCTGACTCCATAATCCGGGTCAAAACCCTTTTCCGCCAACAGATTTCTCGCTGCGATAGAAACATTAATCTTGATTTTCTTGTGCGCCAAACGTTCCTCAACTTTCCTGATTTGTAAATCCACAATCTGTCTCACTTCTTCTAAGCCCAAACTATTGAAGATAATTACTTCATCCAGACGATTGAGAAATTCCGGCCTGAATTGTTCTTTCAACGCGGAATTGATTCTTTCCTTGGTTTCTTCTTCTTTTTTCTTTTTCGCTTCTCCGCTGTGGCTGAATCCGAATTCGGCCATTTTCTGCAAATGTTCGCTTCCGACATTGGAAGTGAGAATAATAATCGTATTTTTGAAATTGACCAGACGACCCTTGGCATCAGTAAGCCTTCCGCGGTCAAGTATCTGTAAAAGAATATTGAATACTTCGGGATGGGCTTTTTCGATTTCATCAAACAATACCACGCTATACGGCCTTCTACGAATGATTTCCGTCAGTTGTCCGCCTTCTTCGTATCCGACATAACCAGGTGGCGAACCGATAATTTTCGAAACTGTGTGCCTTTCCATGTATTCGGACATATCTAAACGCACAATCGCGTCTTCGGTATTAAACATTGATTCTGCCAAAGCCAAAGCCAGTTCGGTTTTTCCCACGCCAGTGGGACCCAAGAACATAAACGAACCGATTGGCCTGTTCTCCTCGGAAATTCCCGCCCTGCTTCTTCTAATGGCATTGGAAACAATGGAAATCGCGCTATCCTGGCCAAGTAATCTTTTTCTCAGTTCATCTTCCATGCGCGAAAGTTTCGCGGTTTCTTCTTCCATCATTTTGTAAACCGGTATGCCTGTCCAGCGCGAAACAACCCCGGCAACGTCCTCCACGCCGACTTCTTCTTTTAAAATTCTTCTTTTGCCTTGCAATTCGGAAAGACGCTTCTGGCTGTCTTTGATTTGTTTTTCCAAATTGGGAATTTTTCCGTAGCGGATTTCCGCGGCTTTTTGTAAATCGCCTTTTCTTTCGGCAATATCGGATTCGGATTTTAAGGAATCGATTTCTTTTTGTGAATTACGGATTTTCTGGATAATTTCTTTTTCCGTTTTCCATTGAATTTCCATTTCGCGGCTTTTTTCTTTCAATTCCGCAATTTCTCTCTTGATTGCTTTCAATCTTTCTTTGGAATCCGCGTCAGTTTCCATTTTCAGTGCCCTAACCTCGATTTCCAATTTTATCTGGCTTCTTTTCATCTGGTCGAGTTCTATGGGCATGGAATCTATTTCCATGCGCAAAGCCGAGGCTGCTTCATCCATTAAATCAACTGCTTTGTCGGGTAAAAATCTGTCACTGATGTAGCGCGAAGATAAATTTACGGCCGCAACAATTGCCGGGTCAGTAATACGCACTCCGTGATGCACTTCGTATTTTTCCTTAATTCCGCGCAGCATGGCAATTGCATCTTCAATCGACGGTTCAGCAACATAAATCGGCTGAAATCTTCTTTCCAGCGCCGGGTCTTTTTCAATATATTTTTGATATTCTTTTAAAGTTGTAGCACCAATGGCGTGCAGTTCTCCCCTGGACAAAGCCGGCTTCAACATATTTGAAGCATCAATCGCGCCTTCGGCTGCGCCCGCACCAACCAACGTATGCAGTTCATCGATAAATAATATAAACTTGCCCTGACCTCTTTCAATTTCCCTTAAAACCGCTTTCAAACGATTTTCGAATTCGCCCCTGAATTTGGTACCGGCAACAATCCCGCCCAAATCCAAACCAATTATTTCTTTGTCTTTTAGATTTTCCGGCACGTCACCGGAAACAATCCTTTGCGCCAATCCCTCGACAATCGCGGTTTTTCCGGTCCCGGCCTCACCAATCAGAACCGGATTGTTTTTCGTTCTGCGCGACAAAACCTGCATTAATCTTCTAATTTCATTATCGCGGCTAATAACCGGGTCGAGTTTTTCCTTTCGCGCCAATTCGGTAATATTTTTGGTGTATTTTTCCAAAACCTGATATCTCGATTCCGGCTCGGTATCGGTTACCTGTTCTCCACCACGGATATCGGCCAAAACCTTCAAAACCTTATCGTAATTCAAACCGTTTTTTTCCAAAACTTCCCTTGCCCTGTTTTGAATCGAAAGCATAGACAAGAGAAAATGCTCGGTGGAAACAAACTCATCTTTCATTTTTTCCGATTCTCTGAAAGATTGCTCGATTATCTTGCCTAAGTCCTGGGTAAGATATGCTTGCATGATTCCAGTAGTCACGATATTCAAACGCGGAAGACGAGCCAATGCCTGATCGATTTCTTTGTCGATTTTTTTGACATCGGCACCGAATTTTTCGATAATCGCCAAAACCAAAGAATCCTCCTGTGAAAGAAGGGCTTTAAGTAAATGCAGGGCATCAACTTGCTGTTGACCACGCTCTGCGGAAATTCCGTGCGCGTCCTGTAATGATTCCTGCGCTTTTGTCGTAAATTTATCCAATCTCATTTTGATATTATATTATACAATTAATTATACTATATATTTCCATATTATTAAATTAGCACTCTTATGTCAAGAGTGCTAATCCACAACCATTGTCTTGGTTAATAAAAACCAAAGTTTGTATTTGCATTAAGGGGTGAAAGTCATTAACGTAAAAAATAAAATAAGGGGGGTGTAAGGTCTCCCCCTTATTGGCAAATATAGGCTTTGGGTTTTGAGAACTAATCCTGTTTCGGTTTTTTTCTTAAAAACGCAGGTACATCCCACTCATCTTCTTCGGGTAATGGACTCTTGTAAACAGCGGGTATCGGTCCATCATCATCGGTTATCAAACTTTTCTCTTCTTTTTCTTTTTTTGCTTTTTTTTTATC
>JAUYCU010000100.1 GCA_030692145.1 bacterium | reverse complement strand
AATTGTCACTTTAAGGGATTCGTCCACTTCAAATCCGAGAGATTTCAAGATTCCCGTAATTTCCGGATTCGTAATCTTTGTTCCTAAAATACTCTCTACTTTTTCCCGATTCAGTTTTATTTTTTTGGCAAAAACTTTTTGCGGATAAACATCAATAACCCCTCTTACTATTTCTCCTTCAGCGACCTCCCTGATTAACTCCGCAACCCTGTCCACCGCTTCCTGGGCCAGGTTTGGGTCCAAACCATGCTCAAAACGCATCGAAGCATCGGTTTTTATTCCGGTTCTTTTAATCGTGTTTCTGACTGCGTGAATGCTAAAATTGGCGGATTCCAAAACAATGGTTTTTGTTTTGGGGGTTATTTCTGCTTTTGTGCCTCCCTTGACCCCAGCCAAAGCCAATGCATCGCTATTGTCAGCAATAACCAAAACCGAATCGTCCAATTCACAAATTTCTCCATCAAGGGTGATAATCTTTTCTTTATTTCTTGCCTTTCTGACAATAATGACTTTTCCCGACCTCTGTCGGGATCCCGACTGCGGTCGGGACCTTCCTTCAAGCTTATCGTAATCAAAAGCGTGAAGCGGTTGGCCGAGTTCGAACATCACATAATTGGCCGCATCAACAACATTATTTATCGATTTTTGACCAAGGATTTCCAGTTTTTCCTTAAGCCATTTCGGAGACGGGCCGATTTTTATATTGTCAATCACTCTGGCGACATATCTTGGGCAATCTTCTCTGTTTTTAACCTCTATTTTTATGAAATTTTCCGCTTTCTTGGTCTTGCTTTCCGTTAATTTTAATTTTTGAATTTTAATCTTTGATTTTATTAGTGCTGCACACTCCTTGGCAATTCCTAAATGACACAAGCAATCGTGCGCGCGATTAGGCAAAACATCGATATCCAACAAATAATCGTTTCCCGATTTTTCTGGTGTTTTAACCTCAAAAGAATGCATAGTTAATAAATCCGCCAATTTTTCTGGCTTTGGTAAATTTTTAACGTATTCTTTTAACCAATTATACGAGGCTTTCATTTTTCACGTCGATAACTAATAATTATTTCTTTTCGTCCTCTAATCTCTGTCTTTCTATTTCAATCAAGACGGGTATTTTATCATCTATCATTTCAAGTAATGTCTTATTCGAAAGCATGGC
>JAUYCU010000092.1 GCA_030692145.1 bacterium | reverse complement strand
TTTTAATCCGATTTTATCGGGCGTAATTTCTGTTTTTTGATTTCCCGCCTCACCAGCAGATGGGTTTATTCCGTAAAAATATTTTTTGCCGCTGAAAAGCTTATCAAAGTAAGCGGAATTTTCGTCATCGCTATTCAAAACCGCGAATTTGTCTTTCTTCGGACTTTTTTCTAATGCCTGAAATAATTTTCCTTTTGCTTTTTTATAATTTTCAAATCCCTTGTGCGCTTCGATATGTTCTTTGGTTAGGTTGGTGAATACTGCGCCATCCCAATCAATAAACTTATGGCGGAATTGCTTAATTCCTTCGGAAGTTACTTCCAAAACCATATATTTACATCCCGCATCTACTGCCTGGTGCAAAAATTTCTGTAATTTGAATCTGCCAGGCATGGTCATTTTCAGCATATTCTTTTCTTCTTTGTCGCCAATTTTAAAACGAATCGAAGAAAGCGAAGCAATTTTACCCTGAGCCTGTCGAAGGGCCAAAATCTCCGTTATCAAATGCACAACCGTTGATTTTCCGTTTGTTCCCGTAACTCCGACCACAATCAATCTCTTCGACGGAAAACCATAAATTATTGCACCAATTAAAACGAGTAAATAATGATAAACCCGGAAAACAAATTTTGGAATGAATTTTCTCATAAAATTTTTCTTGCGATTTTGTAAACCTCGTACCACATTGGCTGGAAAATTAAATCGTAAGCGCCGGGATATTCGATTTCTTTACCATTGAAGCTTTTTTTGAATCTGGTCACTCCCGGCCATTTTTGTTCATCAACGCCCCAAAAATCATACTCAACGCATCCACGCTTTTTCGCCTCTTTAATCTGCTCCCACTGAAGTAACGGTGCTGCCATCAAATTTCTCTGCTCGTAATTCGATGCCCCATGCAAGTAAATCGCTTGCTTATCGTAAAATACCACGATATTTGCGGCAATAATTTTCCCGTCGTGTTCCGCCACAAATAATTCCACGCCCGGAATTTCCAATAATTTTCTGTAATATTCTTTTGGGTGCGAATGAAACCCGTCTCTCTTTGTGGTTTCCTCCATCAACCGCCAGAAATCTTTGAAGTTTTGAATTCTGGGGATTGAAGCTTGAAATTTCACACCTTTTCGCTGAGCGAGTTGAATATTATATCGCGTTTTAGGATGCATTTTTTCCAATAGTTC
>JAUYCU010000035.1 GCA_030692145.1 bacterium | reverse complement strand
CAGAAGAAGAAAGTGGTTTTCTCTGTCGCTTTCCCAATATCGATTGGTTGCCCCTATCGTATTTAAAAAAATAGAGGGCTTGGCTTACCAAAGAATTTCTTTATGGGAAAAGGGACCTCTTTCAAGTAATGTATTTATGGTTCGTGCACAGTGGCATCGCTGGATTAGGAGCCAGAAAGCCCTAATTACGAAAAACGGTTATATAGAGGCGATAAAGGGAGCAAGATTTACGGTTTCGCTAAAGGACGAGTACTTTGTCCGCGATATTTGCTGGGCGGAAAGCAACCTGAATAGGCACCTGAAAAATTTTCTTAAGGGCTTAGTGAACTTTATCGACTTGAGGCTGAATTGGTATAAATTCAGCTACAGGGGGAGAAAGCCCATTCAGAGGCTTAAAGGGATCAGGGAGGTCAGGGAAAGGCTGGGACGGCCATTTCTGCTTCGTAATCGTCATCTCCTGGTTGAGGTAGTCTGCAGACTAAAGCGGGAAAAAAGAAACCACTTTTGGTATCAGGTTGCCGAGATGATTACATGGGATGGCAAAGAATCGGAGGAGAGCAGATTGACGTCTTTGGCTTCTTCCTGTCTTGATTTACCCCGTCCGAGGTCTCGTTTGGGGAGCATTCAGCTGCGAATTACAACCGGCATAGACAAGAAGAAGGATTATATTGTTTTCGAGGTTTTTTTGGACAAAAATAAGGCGCTGCCAAGCTAAGCTTGATCAGCGCCTCTGTTTTTTTTACGCGGTTTGTGATTCAGGTTTTCGAATCCAATAAGATATTGTTGCGGAAAGGGGACTCTTTTGCCGATTCTTACGAGCAATCCCCAATTGTAGTACGGAGCTGAAGGGATGCACCATTTACACCATTTTTCAACAGGGCAGATATGGCAGGGGTCTTGATAACTCGGGGGCCAAAGATTGTGGTTTTTGCGCAGTTTTTCGGTTTCGACATAAACTGTTCCGTCTTTCTTTGTCAGGTTTTGGAGCTGCCCGGAGCACAGGCTTCTGGAAAGAATCCACAGTGCAGGATTAATGGTCATATGGGGAATGTTTGTTTTCTGGAGGAATTTCTGTGACCAGATGGCGATTTGGTCAGGAAGGGAATACCAGACGCGCATCGTTGTTTTTCCGGCAAGCTGTTCGGGGTGCTTTTCATTGGGAGTAAATGGCCGAGCCCATTTGTTTGTGTCGAGTATTTCGGTGGCCCAGAGAACTCTCATTGCGTGGAAGTCGACGGGAATCGGAGTCGGGAATACGGGAATGAGGTTTTTCTCTTGCAGCCAGATGGTTAAAAGAGAGAATATTTTTCTGCGCATACCGTAAAATCCGATTGTGCTTCGTTCGTAATCGATTCGTCTGAATGCTTCTTCAAACTCGAGAACCCCGTATTTGAATACGTTTCTTAAGTCACCGCCCCACCATTTGCAAAGATTTACGGAGTTTTTGTACCAGAATCGTGGAATCTCCAACCCTTTATAAGACATTCCTGCGGCAACGAGCCTTTCCCTGATTTTCTCCGGCGTCCATTTTTTTACAACCAATGCCGGATCAAACAGCGCTGGATGTTTCTCTCGCAGATTCCAAAGCCACCTGAAGGGGTCGTCGCTGATAATTCCGCCTCTCATTGTGAGCGCAGCATAAAAAAAGAAATCAGTAAGTTCCTTATCGGAAAGTGGTTTGGCGTCAATGGGAGGCCAGCGGTTTTGCGGAAGGTTTTTCTCGTTGAAAATTCCAACACCTCTTTGATAGAAATCATTGAGAATCGTGAATACTTCAAGCGCGATTTTCTCGTTGAATTTAACCGTTCTTTTCATTTTTCACCTCCTTTCGTTTGTTTTGATTTAAAGAGCCGAAACTACATCTTAACTATATTTAACAAAATTGTCAAAAATTTCTTTACATCTTCCTTAAATTTTACTAAAATAACCTTATGACTCCAGTTGATGAAATTAAAAACCGGCTGGATGTTGTTGAAGTTATCGGCGGTTATATTAAGCTAAAAAAAGCCGGGAAGGATTACAAAGCCCATTGTCCTTTTCATAAGGAAAAAAATCCTTCTTTTTTTGTATCTCCGTCAAAACAGATTTGGCATTGTTTCAGTTGCCAGGCGGGCGGGGATATTTTCAGTTTCGTGGAAAAAATCGAAGGCGTAGAATTTGTCGATGCTTTACGCATTCTGGCGCAAAAAGCCGGAGTTCCCTTGAAAAGAGAAGATCCGCAATTACGTAGTCAAAGAACGGCCTTATACGAGGTTTGTAGCGAGGCGGGCGAATTTTTTCAGAAAGAATTGGGAAAAAATAAAACAGTTTTAGATTATCTTACAAAAAGAGGATTAAAACCGGAAACAATCAAGAATTTTAAAATTGGTTACGCGCCGGATTCATGGGATGCGCTTTCGAAAAATTTAGCCGAATTGGGCTATAAAGCAGACGATATTGAAAAAGCGGGATTTTCCATAAAAAAAGAAGGCACTGATAGACATTATGACAGGTTCCGCAACAGGATTATGTTTCCGATATTCGATTTAAGCGGGCAAATTGCGGGGTTTTCCGGACGCGTGTTCGGCAAAGAAGACGAAAAAGTGGCTAAGTATGTGAATACTCCTGATACCTTGATTTACAATAAAAGCAAAATTATTTACGGGCTGGATAAGGCGAAAACCGAAATAAGAAAGAAAAACGAATGTATTATAGTTGAGGGACAATTTGACCTGATAATGGCGCATCAGGCAGGAACGCAAAACACTATCGCCACTTCGGGAAGCGCTTTAACCATGGATCATCTTCGCGTTTTGAAAAGATATGCGGAAAATCTTGTTTTTTCTTTTGACGCTGATACCGGTGGAGAGGGCGCGACAAAAAGAGCGATTGCCCCGGCGCAACAATTGGAGTTTAACGTGAAAGTGGCGGTTTTGCCACAAGAAGACAAAGACCCTGCGGAAATCATCAAAAAAGACGCGCAAAAATGGGAAAAGATTTTGGAAAACGCGAAACCGATAATGGAATTTTATTTCGATAATGCCGTTTCAAAACATCCGAATTTAACCGTTGAAGACAAAAGGGAAATCGCTAAGGAACTTCTTTATCCTATTAAAAATATAGCCAATGTTGTCGAACAAGCGCATTGGCTTCAGCTATTGGCTTCGAAGCTGAAAGTAGATGAGAAAAAACTGGTCGAAGCTTTGCAGAAAATTAAAGCACGTGAAAATGGAGAAACGGAAATTTTTTCCACTCCGGAGAATCGGCAAATCTCCAGAATTAAAAGCCTGGAAGAGCATTTATTGGGTTTGGTTTTGAAATATCCCCAGTACCAAAATTACGTAAAAGAAGAATTTAATCCGAATATCTTAGACATTCGGGAAATTAAAGATATTTTTCTTAAACTTAAATTATTTAAAGAAGAGTTCGATTTAAAAAATTTCCAAAAAGAACTTGTCAAAGAAGAAATTTATTTGACCAATTATTTGGTTTTTAAGGCGGAATATTGTGATCTGGAAGAAGAAAACGTCCTGAGCGAAATAAAATGTGCAATCAGGGAAATAAAAATTTACGACTTGAAACAAAAAATGATCCAGTTGAATTTGGACATAAGGGAAGCCGAGGATTCGAAAAACAAAGAAAAGACAGGAGAGTTGAGAGAAAAGTTTTATAAATTAGCCGAGGAGTTGGGCAAAATCAGCGATCAACAAGAAACAATTAACAAGTAATAAAAAATAATATGAAGAAAAAAAAGAAAAAATCGAAATCCGTAAAAAAGACGGTTAAAAAGTCCAAAAAAACGAAAGTCGGAAAAGCAAAATCCCGAAAAGCGAAAAAGACCAAAAAGGCCACAAAAGGAAAGAAATCTAGGGGGGGGCAAAGAAAAACTCAGAAGCCGAAACAAGTAAAGCATCGCAGAAAGAAAGGAAAAGTTACGGACGAGATAATTCAGAGCATAATCAGCAAAAGCAAACACAGGGGATTTTTAACCGAGCAAGAAATAATCAGAGCAGTGCCGAGAATCGAAGAAGACATTGAGGGACTCGAAGAACTGTATGAACAGTTGAAAACCGCCCATGTTAAGGTTTTGGAAAAGAAGGATTATATCGATTCCCTTAAAGAAGAAAAAGAGGAAAAACCGAAGAAAAAATTGAAAAAACTTCTTTCCGATTTTGAGGACGTAGATTCCGTACAGATGTATCTTAAGGAAATCGGGAAAACCGATCTTTTGTCTTCAGAAGGAGAGGTAGAGCTTGCGAAAAGAATCGAAAAAGGCGATGAGGAAGCAAGGGAAAAACTGATAAAATCAAATTTAAGACTGGTGGTAAGTATTGCTAAGCGTTATGTGGGTAGAAGCCCGAATTTGACGCTTTTGGATTTAATTCAAGAGGGAAATATCGGCTTATTCAGGGCTGCGGACAAGTTCGATTATCATCGCGGTTATAAATTTTCTACTTACGCAACCTGGTGGATAAGACAGGCGATTACCAGGGCTTTAGCGGACCAGTCGCGAACAATCAGAATTCCCGTGCATATGGTAGAAACAATTTCCAAATATAGTCAGGTAAAAAGAAGATTATTGCAAGACCTGGGACGTGAGCCGATGCCCGAAGAAATTGCCGCGGAAATGGGCGTGGAAGTGGAAAAAGTGCGCTATATCCAAAAAATTTCACAGGACACCGTTTCTTTGGAATCTCCGGTCGGAGAAGATGAAGAAGATAGTACGCTGGGAGAATTTATTGAAGACGATAAAGCAATTACCCCGAGCCAGACTGCTGCGCGCAGATTATTAAGAGATTGGCTTGTGGAGATTTTGGAGGATTTAAGTCCTCGCGAAAGAAAAATTTTGGATATGCGTTTCGGTCTGGGCGACGGAATTACGCACACGCTTGAAGAGGTAGGAAAGGAATTCTGCGTTACCAGAGAAAGAATCCGTCAAATTGAAGCCAAGTCATTACAAAAAATCCGCGAACATCACAAACTGGGCAAGTTGAGGGAATACTAATATGAAAATCGAAAGTTTTGATTACAAGCTTTCGGGCAATTTAATCGCCCAAAAGCCGACTGTTTTTCGCGACCGATGTAAATTAATGGTTTTAAAAAAGAAAGAGAAAGAAATTTCTCATTTTTATTTTTACCAGATCGATAAGTTTCTAAATAAGGGAGATGTGGTTGTTTTAAATGACACAAAAGTTTTCCCGGCAAGGATTTTTGGGCACAAGGAAACGGGCGGAAAAGCGGAAATCCTGCTTTTAAGACCCAACAAGAAAACACCGCAAATCGAATGGACTGATAAGTGGTGGATTATCGGCAGACCGAATTTAAAAATCGGACAAAGAATATTTTTTTCGAAATCTTTCAGCGGAGAGATTACGAATGATTTCGGGTTGGAAAAAATTATAGAATTTAACCAGAAAGGAGAAAAGCTAAAGAGATTGATTTTTAAAATGGGTAAAGTTCCTACGCCGCCATATATAAAATCAAATTTGTCGGAAAAAGAGCTGATTAAATATTATCAAACTATTTATGCCAAAAACCTAGGCTCTGTCGCCGGTCCGACCGCAGGTTTTCATTTCACCGGTAAGTTAATCGAAAAATTAAAGAAAAAGGGGGTAGTTTTTAAGCATATTACTCTTCATATCGGTTTAGGGACCTTTCAACCCATAAATACGAAAGAGATTGAAAGATTTAAAATTTCTTCGGAATGGGGAAGGATAGACCGAAGAACGGTGGATTATCTTAATGAAGCAAAAAAATCCGGAAGCAGAATTATTTCGGTTGGCACAACCACAACCCGAACTCTTGAAGGTTTCTGTAAAAATGGTAAATTATCTTGGGGAGATAAATACATCGATTTATTCATCTACCCGGGGTATAAATTCAAATTTATTGATGGCCTGATTACCAATTTTCACCTTCCGAAATCAAGCACGCTTTTACTGACCTGTGCTTTTGGCGGCAAAGATTTTATTTTTAAGGCATACAAGGAGGCAATTAAGAAAAAATACCGGTTTTACAGCTTCGGAGATTCGATGCTGATAATTTAAATGTTCAAAATAATCCAAAAATCGAATATTTCCAAGGCAAGAATCGCTAAGTTGGAAACGAACCACGGTGAAATCATGGCGCCATTTTTCATGCCAATAGCCACACGAGGAGCGGTCAAAAATTTAACCCCCGGAGAATTAAAAGAAATCGGCGCAGAAATAATTTTGTCCAATACGTATCATCTTTTGGCTCGACCCGGCCTGGAGACAATCAAGAAATTCGGCGGAGTACATAGGCTTATTGGCTGGAATGGGCCAATTCTTACCGACTCCGGCGGATACCAAGTTTTTTCCCTTTCAAAGCTACTCAAATTAAACGATAGAGGTGTAGAGTTCTCCTCACTCGAAGCAGGAGATAAAATGTTTCTTACCCCCGAAAAAGCGCTGGAATTTCAAATGGAAATCGGTTCGGATATTTGTATGGTTTTGGATGAATGCCCGGAATATACGAAAGACAAGAATAGGGTTGAGAAAGCTGTTAAGCGGACATCTTATTGGGCAAAAAGAAGCAAGGATTTAGTTTTAAAACGGAAAAATAAAAAAGCCTTGGTTTTCGGGATTATCCAGGGCGGGGTTTTTAAAGATTTAAGAGAAAAAAGTCTGGATGACTTAATCAATCTTAATTTTGATGGTTACGCGATTGGCGGTTTGTCTGTCGGTGAGCCATTTCAAGAAGCTAAAAAGATTTTAAAATTTCTTTCTGGATTATTGCCGGAAAATAAACCCCATTATTTAATGGGCGTTGGTTATCCGGAACAGATTATCGAAGCCGTAAAGCAAGGAATCGATATGTTTGATTGCGTTATTCCCACAAGACACGCCAGGCACGGAGAGATTTTTGTTTTCAAAAACAGAAAGATTGCCGGAAAGAATTTTTACGAAATAATTTCCATTGTAAAAAGTAAACACAAAAACGATTTTAAGCCGCTTGATAAAAATTGCGATTGCTATACCTGTAAGAATTTCACCAGAGCGCAATTACATCATTTATATAAATCAAAAGAGCCTCTATATCAACGGCTTGCCACAATTCATAATCTGAAATTTTATATGGATTTAATGAAATTAATTCGAAATGAAATCGGAAAAGGAAAAATCTAAGATAATCCTACATACTTGTTGTGCTGTTTGCGGCGCGTTTTTAGCCGAGAAATTGAAAGAAAATTTCGAGCCAGCAATATTTTTTTATAATCCCAATATTTGGCCAAAAGAGGAGTATAATAAAAGAAAAGAATCAGCGCAGGAGCTGGCCAGAATTTACAACCTGAAATTCATCGAAGGGGACCATGAGCATGAGAAGTGGCTTGGGGCGGTCAAGGGTTTTGAAAAAGAGCCCGAAGATGGGAAAAGGTGCGAAATTTGTTTTAAGATGAGATTGTCAAAAGCCGCGGAATTGGCGAAAACAGAACGAATAGAATATTTCGCGACAACATTATCGATCAGTCCGTATAAAAACGAGAAAATCGTAAACGAAATAGGGGAGAGTATCAGAAACAGCTCCGGGATTAAATTTTTAAAACTCGAGGACATCTGTGACAAAAAAGAGGCTTGGCAAAAAACCAGGCAATTATCCAAGGAATATAATTTTTATCATCAAAATTATTGTGGCTGCGAATTCAGTAAAAAATAAAACAATGAAAAAATTTATTAACCCATTGGCGGATAGGATGAGGCCGGAAAATTTAAAGGATTTTCTGGGGCAGGAAGAAATTCTGGGTAAGGGTAAATTATTGAATAAGGCGATTGAACTTGACCAATTGCCGTCAATGATTTTCTGGGGTCCTCCGGGAAGCGGGAAAACAACCTTGGCCTATATTATCGCCAAAAAGACAAAATCCGATTTCAAAAAAATCAGCGCGGTTAATAGCGGTTTGGACGAACTGAAAGAAATTATCGAATTGGCGAAGCAGAACGAAAGGTTTGGAAAAAGAACGATTCTATTTATCGATGAAATTCATCGTTGGAACAAGAAACAGCAAGACGCATTATTGCCCGATGTCGAAAAAGGATTGATTGTTCTCATCGGCGCGACAACGGAAAATCCGAGTTTCGAAGTTGTGGGGCCTTTGCTTTCGAGATGCAGAGTTTTTGTTCTGAAACAACTGACTAAGGAAAACCTGATTAAAATCATTGGCAAAGCAATTAAAGACAAAGAAAGAGGATTGGGATATTTTAAACTGAAAATAGATAAAAAAGTGATTGAGGTTTTGGCGCAAATGTCCAATGGTGACGCCAGAACCGCCTTAAATGTTTTGGAATATGCCTCATCTTTGTCGAAAAACATTACCCTGGACATTATTAAAGAAGCATTTCAGAAATCGTACCTTTTGTATGATAAAGACGGAGAAGAGCATTACAATATTATTTCCGCTCTGCATAAATCAATGCGCGGTTCGGACGCGAATGCGGCAATTTATTGGTTGGCAAGGATGCTGGAAGGAGGCGAAGACCCGTTGTATATTGCCCGTCGCCTGATTCGTTTTGCTTCCGAGGATATTGGTTTGGCGAATTCGCGGGCCCTGGAACAGGCAGTGAGCGCTTATAATGCTTGTCATTATATCGGCATGCCCGAGTGTGGGGTTATTCTGGCGCAGGTAGTTGTTTATATGGCAAAATGTAAGAAATCCAATGATTTATACGTTGCTTACGAAAAAGCAATGAAAGATGTACAAGAATACGGAAATTTGCCCGTGCCGTTACATATCCGCAACGCGCCGACAAAACTAATGAAAGAAATTGGTTACGGCAAAAATTATAAATATTCGCCTGATTACGATTATAAGGAAAAACAGGAATATCTTCCGGAAAAACTGAAAAACAGAAAATATCTGAAATAAAAAAACGGCCTCGAGGCCGTTTTTTTTGATGCTCTGCATCGTGAACAATATTAGAATCATATATTTCAAGAAGTGATTTCTAAAAAGCTTCTTCGTAATGGTCTATCATACAAGGTTAGGTTCCTCGTTGTTCCGGTTGACCGCCGCGAATTTGTCGATACTTATCTTTGTATTTGGCAATCGTTTCTTCAACTTCTTTATGAGGGATTTCAACCCGCAAAAGATCAATGGCGTTTATTGTGTCGTAAACATCAAGTTTATTTTCAAGCTTGTAAATGGCATCTCGCCACAAAATCGCTTTTTCGTATTCTCCTTTCTTCACTGCTTCTCTTTCCAATTTTTTCATCATATCAATGAAAGCGTGATATACCCCTTTCTCCGCTCCGCCTCTGCTAATCGTCCTGTCTTTAAAAGGAATGCGGAGAATTGATTTCTGTTCTTTCATCATTTGCCGAATGCGGCCGGTTCTCTGCCAATTAAAAGCCGTGGAAATGATTTTGGTGTAAAAATCGCGAGCTCTATCAACCTTATCTTTGGAAATATTGGGAATCGCCTCCATCGCCTCCAAAAGCCGCCAAGCGCCCACCTCAATCATTTCTAAGCTCCACCAGGGTTTGGCCGATGCCCACCAAAAAGAATCGCTGGCCAAAGCCGCATCTATTTTATCTCTCAAAATGGGATATCCGGGAACGTCAACCGGCACTTTGTAAAATTCTCCCAAAACCATATTCAGGAAATCCCACTGGAATTTATGGATAATATTCTCGGGGTCATTCCAGGAAAGAAATTGAATATCGTTTTTAATATCTTCAACGCTGGAAGCCCAAGTGGATTTAACCGGCGAAACTTCTTCGTAATCTTTGTAATGTTCGGGGATGTCGGAAATTTGAATCAGTTCAAATTCCGGTGCCGCCAAAACATCAAAAAGCATTTTCTCCAAACCCGGCCGATGATGACCAAACGTTTCCACGTCCATGGCCGTAACCAAATAACGACCACTCTTTAAATCATCTTTCATCGCCTCTTTTAGAGTTTCTTCAGAACGGACAATTGCGCTCATTATCAAATTACTCAATCTCCTCTCGCGGAAAAAAACTAAAAGGTTGGAATCTTTAATTTTATAAACTTTTTTGTAATCAACGTGGCCCGGTTCTCCTCCGCAAGCAATCTCGTCTAAAATAATCCACTTGAATCCTAAATCCTCTAAAATTGGTACGAGTTCTTTTTTATAAGCCATTTCCGGCGGGAAAAATCCCTGCGGCTTATATCCCTCGCCCAAATAAAATTTATTAGTTTCGTCGTTAATCTGAATTTGACGGATAATTTCTCTTTCTTCCACCAGCGGTAAAAAAGCGTGATATTTGGAAGAACTGGTAAATTCCGCTCGTCCTTCTTTGCCCAATTCTCTCAATATATCAATAAGATCTCGATATTTATATTTATCAAAAAGTTCCAGAAGGCTACCATTAATGTTAAAAGTGAGGCAGATTCTTTTATTCTTTTTTATGCCGTGAAGTATGGGTCGATAACTTTGAGCCACAATTGCTTCCATTATATCCTCTTGCTGGCCCCATGGCTGGTAAAAATGTAAAAAGTTAGCCCAATACATAAATTTCGAAATCCTAAATCCTAAATAATATTAATTATTTGGCTGAAGGTGATATTCAATGGCTTTCTTAAACAATCCAACGTATTCGCGAGCTGATTTGGTCCACGAAAAATCGGCTTTCATAGCTCTTTTTTGAATATCGCGCCAGAATTCGGGATAACGATAAGTCTCAATAGCTCTTACCATTGCGCCGTAGAAAGCGCGATTGTCAAATTTTTCAAAAACAAAACCGGTACCGGTTTTGTTTGCAGGATCATAATCCACAACACTATCCGCTAAACCGCCGGTCTTGCGGACAATCGGCACCGTACCGTAGCGCATCGCTTCCATTTGAGTCAAACCGGATGGTTCAAAACGCGAAGGAATAATAATTGCATCGGCGCCGGCATAAACCGTATGGCTAAGAACTTCATCATAACTTAAGTGAATACCGACTTTTTGAGGATATTTTTTTGCCAGTTCTTGAAAAAAAGTCATAAAATGCCCTTCGCCGGAACCGACAACCACCAACTGCATGTCAAAATTTTCCAAGAGCGGTTCAGCCGCATCCTTAAGCAAACCAAATCCTTTTTGATCGGTTAATCTTGAAACAATGCCAAAAAGCGGAACATTATCACGGACCGGTAAATTAAACTCCTGCTGGAGAGCCAACTTATTTTTTGTTTTTAAGTCCAGCGTTTTTATATTGTAATGAAATTGAATATTGGAATCGGTCTCGGGATTATAAATATCGGTATCAATACCATTTAAAATACCGGAAAGTCTTGATTGTCTTTCACTTAAAAGTTCGTGTAATCCTTCACCGTATTCGGGTGTGGTAATCTCCTGGCTGTAAGTAGGTGAAACGGTGTTAATGACATTGGCGTACATAATGCCCCGCCTCATAAAATTAAGTTTCGAAAGCCTCGGATCATTAAAGCCCGGAATCTCTTCTCTGCCTGAATCATAGTCCATCTGGGATACGAAATGATGATCAAATATTGCTTGAAAAGAAAGATTGTGGATGGAAAAAACAACAGCAATCGCTGAAAGCTTCGGATCATCTTTGTAAATAGTATGGAAATAATTGGGGATGAGACCGCTTTGCCAATCAGCGGCAATAATCACATCCGGCCGCCAAGATGAGTGTCTTAAAAATTCAGGAATCGCTCTTGAAAGAAGCGCCCATCTTATTGCGTCATCGGCGTAGCCGTAAACGTTTGCCCGTTTTTCGTAATACTCCAAGTTTTCAAGAAAGTACGCGATGGTTTCACCTGAATCATTGTTATACCTTAAAACATTAGAAATAAAAAGGCCGTGCGGATCTTCTTCCTCGGAAGACGCCGGTCGCAAATCTTCAAGTTCTAAACGCAAGGGATATTTTTCAAGGTCAATTGTGGCATACTTAGGAAGAAAAACGCGAGCGTCGTGACCTAATGCCCGAAGAGACTTGGGTAAAGAACGCATTACTTCGCCCAATCCGCCAACCTTGATAAAGGGCGCGGCCTCGGAGGCAACAAAAAGAAGCCGCAGTTTCGGTTCTCGTTTAAAAATATTAATCGGCGAAAGAATGTTAATCATGAACGTATTAATTATAACCTAATCTTATTCTATCATAAAATCGCCATTAAGGCGAGTTTTTTGACTAATCGGTTCGAGACCCATCTCAGGCCAGAGATGGGACACCGCTAGAACCGGCGTCCCATCTCCGTCATTTGGTCCTAAAATCTGGATGGAGATGGGTCGGTTGCACAGAAATCATCTGCTCCGCAGGTAGGATTCGAACCTACGACCAACTCGTTACACAAACCCCAAAATTACT
>JAUYCU010000007.1 GCA_030692145.1 bacterium | reverse complement strand
AAATGCGGAGTTAAAATTCGTTCTATGGCAAAGATTGTTCCGTGTAGTGTTTTCAAAATTCAAAATTCAAAATTAAAAATTATATTTTTAAAGCCACAAAGAGCGATTACGCCAGGCCAATCAGCAGTATTTTATTTACCCGCCGTAGCTTCAGCGAAGGAGGGCAAGGGCGACGAACTTCTCGGCGGAGGAATAATTACGTAATTAGTTACGTAACAATATTTTGGGAAATAGAAATGGGGTTTTGAGAATTGCTTCCCAAAACCCCATTTTTTCATTTCTTTCTCGGCTCGACGATAAGTAGAAGTGCCGAAGTGCGGCTTCCTCCTGCGTATCCGCCGGCAACACTCTCATTTATAGAAGTTGCGCTTTTAATAATATAGTTTTTACCGACTTCATGGACCCCTTCAGATAGGGGTTGAGCTGGATTGGTAAATTCACCCCAACCTTTGCCGATATAATTTACGATAATTACTTCTCCCGGAACGAGTTCTGTGATTGAATACCTCTTTGAGACGGGGGAGGGTTCGCCGTTTGACACATCGGTACAGGAGCCCAAAAAGGCCAGTAAAACCAGAATGATGAAAGATGCCTTAAGTAGTTTTTTCATCTCTTCTCCTTTTTAAAGTACAGATTTCTACCATTTCGGTAGAGATTATATCTTAGCAAATCCTTAAAATATTGTCAATAGCGGATTGATAATAAAGAATTTTTTGTTTATAATGAAATCAATGACCACACGCGAACTGAAAGAAAAATATTTCGAATTTTTTAAGCAAAATGGGCATAAAGCAATACCCAGCGCTTCTTTGATTCCGGAAAATGACCCAGGGGCGCTATTTACTTCCGCGGGGATGCATCCATTGGTGCCGTATTTGTTGGGAGAAAAACATCCGGCAGGGGATAGATTGGTCAATGTTCAGAAATGTATCAGAACAGGGGATATTGATGAAGTTGGTGACGACGTGCACTTAACTTTTTTTGAAATGTTGGGAAACTGGGGGCTGGGCGGGTATTGGAAAAAAGAAGCGATTGAAATGAGTTGGGAATTTTTGACCGATAAAAAATGGTTGGGCTTGAATAAAAAGAAAATATCTGTTTCGGTTTTTGTCGGCGACTCGGAAATTCCGAAAGACGAAGAGTCTGCAGAAATTTGGGAATCGGTTGGTGTTCCGAAAGACAAAATTAAATTTTTAGGTCGTGAAGATAATTTTTGGGGTCAAGTTGCTGGCGGTCCTTGTGGTCCTTGTTCGGAAATGTTTTATGAGGGAATAGAAATCTGGAATGATGTTTTTATGGAATTCAATAAAACCGTTGACGGAAAATACGAACCATTAAAACAAAAAAACGTGGATACCGGAATGGGAGTTGAGAGGACTGTCGCGGTTTTGTCGGGCAAGAAGAATGTTTTTGATATTGAACCGTTAAAATCGATTGTCAGAAAAGTACAGGAGTTGGCAAAAACCAAAGACACGAAAGCCGAGCGAATTATTGCCGACCATTTGCGCGCAGCAACATTTATTATGGGCGATGAAAAAGGTATTGCGCCATCAAATGTTGAGCAGGGATATGTTTTACGCAGATTGATTCGTCGGGCAATTCGCTATGGTAAGAAACTGGGAATCGAAAAATCATTTACGCACGAGATTGGAAAATTGGTTATTGATTTGATGGGTGATGAGTATCCGGAATTGCAGAAAAACAAAGATTTTGTCATTGAGCAGTTTATTCAGGAGGAAGAAAAATTCGGAAAGACCCTGGAAAAAGGATTAAAAGAATTTGAAAAATTAGTTTTAAGAAGAGAGCCAGATAAGCGCGGGACAATAGGCGTTGCGTGGGATCAAAGAATATTATATGGAAAAGATGCATTTTATTTGTATCAGACATTTGGTCTCCCTAAGGAAATTATGCAAGATCTTTGCAGAGAAAATAATGTAGAATTTAATGAAAAAGAGTTTGATGAAGAATTTAAAAAACATCAGGAGCTTTCGCGGACTGCGACTGCGGGAAAATTCAAATCAGGTTTGGCGGATAATTCGGAGCAGGTGACAAAACTACACACTGCAACACATTTATTACTGGCAGCTTTACGAAAAGTTTTGGGTGACCATGTTTATCAAAAAGGTTCGAATATTACTGCGGAAAGATTGCGTTTGGATTTTTCGCATTCAGAAAAAATGACTGCGGAGCAAATCAAAAAAGTTGAAGATGCGGTAAATGAAGTGATTAAGAAAAATTTGCCGGTGAATTGTAATGAAGTGTCGTTAGAAAAAGCCAAGGAAATCGGAGCAATGGGAGTTTTTGAATCGAAATACGGTGATAAAGTGAAAGTTTATTCTGTCGGTGCGCCTGATTGTCCCTATTCCTGCGAGATTTGCGCTGGGCCGCATATTACCCATACCGGTCAGCTTGGATATTTTAAGATTTTGAAAGAGGAGGCGAGCAGCGCGGGAGTGAGGAGAATAAAAGCGGTGGTTGGACAGAATTAATTTATAATTTTCTTCAACCACGCAGTCGCCGAATCTTGATTTTATATTGTTTTTCTCTGGCGCTACTATTACTCGCCAAGCCATAATTGGTTTGGCGGTTTTATTTTGTTTGAAGTGGGCTTGGCTCCGTAATGGTTTACGAAAATATAAATTAATTCTTTATTAGGATTGGATAAAGAAAGCCGTCAGGGAAAGCCCTGACGGCGGTTTTACGAAAAGAACTTTTGGATTGGATTACTTTCTCCGGACGTTTCCTCCACGAGAGGAAGAGGCGCGCGGAGCGGATGTTCTGGCTGCGGAGGGCCGCGAAGCGCCAGATGAGCGGACAGCAGTTGAACGGGGCGTGGACGAGCGGGCGGGCGCGGAAATACGGGACGAGCCGGTGCGGGAAGTGGGACGAAAAGCGGTGCGGGAAGAAGTCGGGCGGGGCTGGTTGGAAATTCCGGGTGTGGATGAACGGGTATTCTGGGTTCGGGAAAGAATCGAGCGGGAATTGGCGGTGGAGCGGATTGAGGGTGTGGCTTTCTGGAAGAGCGGGTTTTGTTTGGACTGGGTGAATTTTCCTGCGATTCTACCATTGAATTTCTGCTGGGTGCGGGAAACAGTGTTGTTGCTGGGGTAGGATTTGACAGGATTTTGGGTCGAGATTGATCTGATGGATTTGGCCGTGGCGTTGGACTGGGCGATGAGGGTTTGTTCGGCGGGTCTTACGTTTGCGGTTGTGACCGCGTGATGGGGGTCTCTGAGTTGAGAAACGTGGATGGGGTTGGTTCTATCGCGATTTCTGTCGTGCGACCTGTACCATCCTTGACGATTCCATTCCCAGCTGTTCCATGCGTAGTTGTAATAGCCGCCGTTCCACCAGTAGTTTCCGTACCAGTAGCGATTCCATCCCCAGCCAGAGTACCAGGATCCGTAGTAGGGATATCCGTATCCGTACCCGTATCCGAGCGGCTGGATTGCTAGAGAGAAGCGGACTCCGAGAATTTCGAGGTCGAAAATTGTCCCCAATCGAAACGGGACAAGCAGAACAACTTTCTGCTCTTCGGGTTCTTCGGAATCTTCCCTCTTCGTTTCCGTTGTCGCGGTCGTTTCCTGTGCATTGGCTACTTCTTCCGTTTTCGCGGTTTCTGCGGCCTGGGCAACTTTCTCTGCCGGTTTCTGTCCGCCGAGAGTTAGCTCGGCCTGCTTGGTGGTCTGTGCGAATGTACTCGCGCAAACCATTAGTAATCCAATGAAAAGAGCAAAAAAGAATCTTGAATTTTTCATCGTAACCTCCTTGTTGGTTGATTTATTTATCCGTTAAAATCCAAAGTTCTTCTATTATAAGCCTATCATAAAAAGGCAGTTTTGTCAACCCTGCACCTATTTTTTTGACGTTTAGGGCACAACCCTGTTCAAAGCCGTAAGGCGGCTTCGCCTCAGGCCGATATATTTATATTGCCATAATTCGAGATAAGTGCAGGGTCAATAGGCAATAAAAACACGGGACGTCCTATGACGTCCCGCTTTCTTTAACTAAATAAACCTTGTATTTTCCGCGAAACAGACTATCGAGTATATGCGGATTATACTTCATGAATTGAGAAGGGTCCCAGTCGGGAAAGTTTTCTTTTAGCCCCTGGATGATTTGGTCGATATGCATCCATTCGTCGTCGATATTCAAAGATACTTCGGTAATTTCCCATTTCGCGAATACCGATTCACTTAGCCAGCCTTCACGTGAAAATCCGTACTTTTCCGGATTCTTGAATATGAGCTTTGTTGCCATGACCCGGAAAGGAAAAGCTTGCGTTTCAGGATGGAGCGTTTTCAATTGATAGAAATCACGCGTTCTTTTGGCTTCCATTGCTTTCCGGAGATTTTCCTCGCCAGTGTTGTAAGCGGCGAGTGCGGCTGACCAATTTTTGAATTCTTTGTGTAGTTCTTGAAGATACTCAATAGCAGCTTCGGTGGATTTCACAAAATCGCATCTTTCGTCGTAATCTTTCGGTATTATGGTTAGATCAAATCGGTCCGCAGTCCCCGGCATCAATTGCCAGGGGCCCATAGCGCCCTCGCTCGATTCCGCTGTTGGACTTAAACGGCTTTCGGCAATCGGGACATACTTTAAATCATCGTGAAGACCACCGGCCTTCAATTCATTGCGGATGTAGGAAAACCACATGTTGTTCCTTATCTCGCGGATACTGTCTGAGGAAAGCCCTTTAATTTCCGCATCCATGACATCGGCAAGGGTTCTTTTTTTGTTTTCATCCAGGATTAGATGTTCTCCGCAAAAATAAATGTCGTCGGGAAGTTCTTTGTAAAATTTTAAACTCAGCGATTCGGGGATGGCAGTGGACGTTGCGGTAGGGGGGCTTTCGATTTCACCTTGTTGTTGTTTTGCGACCTCAGGTTTTTTCGGCTGTTCGATTTTTTTTAGATTAAGAATAAATGCAGCGACCAAGGCAATGAATAATCCGACATAGAAACCTTTTTTCATTTCAACCTCCTTTACCCTTCCGTAGCTTTATGCGTAGGAGGGTTTAATAGACTTATTTAGTTCTTAAAGAACTAGTTTATAGAGTATAAAACATATATAATAAAAAGTCAAGTCTTAATTTTATTTTAATGTTGTGAGTAATTTTATTTTGGTTTAAAATAGAATTGTTGTATAATACAATCAATGAGGTTTTTCAAAAAAGATTTTAAAAATAAAAACCTGATTGTTTTGGATATCGGCAGCCAATTTGTAAAAGCGCTTCTTTTGGAAATTAACGAAGAAGAGGGAAGGGGAAATTTATTGAATTGGACGAAAGAAAAATCTTTTTGCGATTTCGAAAAACTTTCTTTGGCCTGCCAGAAAGCAATAAGCAGAATCGAGAAAAAAACAGGCATTAAGGCCGACGAGATTTTTTTGGGCACAGGAGGGGACTTATTAAGAGGTGTCAGCACCACTTTTTGTTATAAAAGAGAAGACTCGAGTCAAAAAATCGATTTGGCGGAATTGAGAAATATTGTTCAAAAAACGCAGTGGCGGGCGTACGACAGACTAAGAAAAGATTTTTCTTCGGAAACGGGGTTGCCCGAATCGGAGGCAAGACTTGTTAATGCCTGTGTCGTCGATATAAAAGTCGACAACGAGCATATCCCAAATCCAATCGGGTTTGAGGGAGAGATAATTTCTCTTACCATATTCAATAACTACACTTCTAGAGAAAATTTAGAAAAATTATTGCAATTGTCCGCGGAGCTCGGACTGGAGCTAAGGGGAGTCAATTCCCAGTCCTATGCTTTGTTTCATGGACTAGGGGCGGGAAGCTTCAAAGACGACGTCATCATCATCGATGTTGGTGGAAAAGTTACCGACGTCGTATTGGTTAAAAATAAAGGCGAAGTGATCGATATAAAAAACTTCAATTTGGGCGGTCATTTATTTACCAAGACACTTTCCGAGTTTTTGGGCCTAGATTTGGACGATGCGGAAATAGTGAAAACCAAATACAGTAAAGGAGAAGTTAGCGATTCCGCAAAAGAGAAACTCGATAAGTTATTTTCTTCGAACATTTCTTCTTGGTTTGGCGGCATAAAAGTTGTACTTAATGATTTTTATGAAAATTATAAATCGACCCCAAGCAATGTTTTACTTTGCGGTGGGGGAAGCCTTTTACCGGGAATGGGGGATGTTTTAAAAAAGAAAGGAGGATTTAAAATAAAAATAATTTCTCCCAACGAAATAACAAAAATCACCAATAAAACAAAACTTCAGGATGTCAGCTCTTTGGCCTTGGCGTCTTTAGCCACGGAATCGCCGAAGTCAAATGAGTTTTACTCTCTTTTAAAAAGAGCGATAAGATTAATTCAAACATAAAAATGGAAAAATTTTATTTGGAAACAGACGAAGATTTTTTCTCGGTAATCGACAGAATAAAGAGAAGCCGTGATAATCGGATTGCTTTAATTGTCCCGAGCGGCTTTTTGGCATTAAGGAGTATTATTAATTTGAGAATCCTGAAAGAAGAATCGATTTCTTTGGGAAAGGATATTGCGATTATCACCTCCGACAGTTTAATCAAAAAACTCTCACAACAGGTAAATTTGACGGTTGTAGACAGAATAAAAGAAGAAATGAGACAAGAAGAATGGGAAACCAAGAGACAAAAAGAATTCGAAGGAAAATTTAAATCCGGAAAAAAAATAATTTCTGACATAGTGAGAACCCCGAAGAAGAAAGAACCGACACAAACAAGAAAAATTGAACCGGAGATAAAAGAGTCGATTTATGAACCGATTCGGGATTCTCTTCGCGGAGAGGAATTTCGCGACCTAGGAGACAAAGAAGAACAATTCGATGAATTATTTATAAGGGGCAGAAAAGAAAAACAAGAATACAGAAAAGAAAAAGAACAGGAAATTTATATTCCAGAAGAGAAAAAAATATCTTTTAAAATTTTTACGCCCAAACGTTTGATTTCCCTAATTATTACTTTATTGTTTATTGGCGGAGGATTTTTTCTCTATTTTTATCTTCCGAAAGCGGAAATATCGATTAGTCCGAAAAAAGAACCCGTTAATTTCGAAGCAGAAATCGTTGCGGATAAAGATATCGGTTCAATCGACAAGGAAAACGGGATAATTCCGGCTCAGGTTTTTCAGATAGAAATCGAAGATACACGAACCTTTCCGTCTACGGGAGAAAAAGATGTTTCGGAAAAAGCGAGGGGCAAAATTACGATTTATAACCAATACAGCTCTAGTGAACAAACATTGGTAAAAACAACAAGATTGCGCTCGGAAAGCGGAAAGATATTCCGTCTGACCGATACTGTGATTATTCCCGGCGCAACCATAGAAGAAGGGAAAATTATTCCCAATAACCGTGAAGTTTACGTGGAAGCGGACGAGCCGGGAGAATCCTATAATATCAATTCCTCCAAGTTTACGATTCCCGGACTTGAGGGAACACCCAAGTATACCGGATTTTACGGAATGTCCACGAGCCCAATGATCGGAGGCGCAAAGGGAATAATGAAAGTTGCCACCAAAGAAGACATAGAGGGAGCAACGGAAATCGTTTCCTTGGATTTGAAGAATAAGGCCGAGAAAGAATTTATTGAAAAGATTCCCAAAGAGCTGAAGCTTTTGGAAAGTAGTCAGACTCTGGAAGTAACAGAATCGACATCAAGCCTGAAGGCCGACCAACCAGGCAAGGAATTTACCATAAAGATTAAGGCTAAAGCATGGGGTATGGCGTTTAAAGAAGAAGACGTTATCTTAGTGGTAAGGGAAAGCATCGGCAGTAAGATTTCCGCGGATAAATTTTTGATTCCGGCAACGATTAAATTGAGTTACGGAAAATCTAAAGTCGATACAAGTCATACGAAAACAACTTTTTCTTGCCAGGTCGAAGCGGAGGCGGGCTGGAACATTGACGAGAACAAGATAAAAAACGATTTGGCGGGAAAAAATGAAATCGACGTCCGTCAGTACCTTAGTTCGCTTGCGGAAGTCGAAGTCGCCAGAGTTATATTTTGGCCATTTTGGGTAAAAAATATTCCTGCAAACAAGGATAAAATAAAAATAACAGTTGAGGGAAAGCAATAACAATGGAATAGCTAATAATTTTTGTCGGTGCCCGAAAGCATTGGAGAATTTAGTATTTTAATTTTTATTTGACACAAAAATTTAAATAATATATTATTTTAAGCACATGAAGAATCAAGGCGAAAGAAAAGAAGGTGTTGTTATTGAGGGCTTGCCGAATGCCACATTTAAGGTCAGATTTGATGACGGTTCCGGGGCTTTGGCGCATATTTCCGGAAAGATGAGAATTAATCACATCAAAATCCTGCCCGGGGACAAGGTGACTGTTGAGCTTAGTCCGTACGACAACACCAAAGGAAGAATTACCTACAGATCAAAATAAAATGAAAGTTAGAACGTCGGTTAAAAAAATTTGCAGCAAATGCAAGATAGTTCGACGTAAGGGTCGGATTTATGTTATTTGCTCCAATCCCAAACATAAACAAAGACAAGGTTAAAGACCAAATTAACCTAATTTTTAATTAACCCAATTATCGTAAAATGTTAAGAATCGCGGGAATCAGCGTTCCCGAGAAAAAAAGAATAGAAATAGCATTAACCTATATTTACGGGATAGGAAGGTCTTTAAGTATAAAAATTCTGAAACAAGCGGATATTAATCCTGACACCCGGACCGAAAAGCTTACCGAGGCCCAAATCAGTAAGTTAAGAGAACTTATCGAAGGAAAGAAATTCAAAATCGAAGGCGATCTGAGAAGAGATATTATGATGAACATAAAAAGATTGAAAGAAATAGGTTGTTATCGGGGATTAAGACATATCAAGAACTTGCCGGCAAGAGGGCAACAAACAAAAACCAATTCCCGAACCCGCAGAGGAAATGTGCGTCGAACAATGGGTAGCGGAAAGAGAAAACTGGAGAAAACCTAAGATACGCGGATACACGTAGATTGATTTCGCTTTGCGAAATACGCAGATATACGCAGAAACTTTCAGCGTAAATCAGCGTATTGCCGAAGGCATAAAATCAGCGTTTATCAGCGTGTTGCGAAGCAATAATATGGGAAAAAAGAAAGTCATTAAACAAACAACCGAAGAGGCATTAAAAGAAGGAGCGGCATTGGAGGCTACGGTTAATAAAAAGAAAAAAGAAATAAAAGCCAAAAGAGTGGAACTGGCCAATGTTTATATTCAGGCAACTTACAATAATACGATTGTTACGATTGTCGATCCAAGAGGCGAAGTGGTTGCCGGAGAAAGTGCGGGAGCTGTTGGCTTTAAGGGTCCCAAAAAAGCCACTCCCTTTGCCGCAACCAGAGTCGTGGAGTCATTAATTACCAAAATTCAAAAAGTCGGCTTAAAAAATGTCAATGTTTTCGTTAAAGGGGTGGGGTCGGGAAGAGAGGCCGCAATCAGGGCATTGGCGGCCAACGGGTTGGAAATTTTATCGATTAGGGACATCACTCCTATTCCGCACAACGGGTGTCGTTCTAAAAGGCCAAGAAGGGTATAAAATATTATGTTAAGAGGGGCCGTATGTAAAAAATGTCGAAGGTCGGGCGAAAAGCTCTTTTTGAGGGGCGAGCGTTGTTTTACCCCGAAATGCGCAATGGTGAAAAAACCCTATCCGCCGGGAACTCACGGGAAAAAGAGAAAATCCGCTTTGTCGGAATACGGTTCGCAATTAGCCGAAAAACAAAAATTAAGAAAAATTTATAATGTAAACGAGGCGCAATTGAAAAAATATTTTAAAGAAGCCTCAAGGTCGAAGGGCGTAGCCACGGAAATTCTTTTGGTAAAGCTGGAAACCAGGATCGATAATGCGATATTCCGTTTGGGGTTTGCCGAATCGCGGGCCAAAGCTCGTCAGATTGTTTCCCATGGTCATATCGTATTGAACGACAAAAAAATCGATATCCCTTCGATACACATTAAAAAGGGGGATACGATTAGGATAAAAAAGAGTAGTCTGGTCGGACCTCTGTTTAATGGTTTGGCTATTAAGTTAAAAAAATACAATCCTCCCGTATGGTTGTCTTTGGACAAAGAAAACTTATCGGCAAATGTTTTATCCGCGCCATCGAAAGACGACATAGAGAGCAATGTTGATTTGCAAACAATAGTCGAATATTATTCGCGATAAAATTTTTATAGGACTAACAATTAATTTTTAAATATTATTAATATGGAACATAAAATTCCTTTGCCGCAAAAAGCGAGGGCTGCGAAAAAAGAAGAAAATAGGGCAATTTTTGAAATCGACGGTTGTTATCCCGGTTACGGGATGACTCTCGGCAATGCATTTAGAAGAGTTTTGCTGTCGTCTTTGCCCGGAGCAGCCATAACTTCGGTAAAAATAAAGGGAGTAAGTCATGAATTTTCCACAATCTCTCATGTTTTGGAAGATGTTATTCATATAATTCTGAATTTAAAACAAATCAGATTTAAGGTTAATTCTCCCGAGTCGTTGCCGTTAAAAATAGATCTTAAGGTTAACGGGGAAAAAGAAGTTATTGCTAAGGACATTAAGCTTACTTCCGAGATAGAGATAATCAACAAAAATGCCCATATTGCCACCTTGACCGACAAAAAAGCGAAATTAGAAATGGAAATAGAAATACAAAGCGGATTGGGCTATGTGCCCGTAGAACAAAGGAAAAAAGAAAAACTGGAAATTGGTGCGATTGCCATTGACGCAATCTTCAGTCCGATTAAAAAGATAAATTATGAAATAGAAAATATGCGTGTCGGAGACAGAACCGATTTCAATCGTTTGATGATAGACATAGAAACAGACGGGAGCGTGACTCCGGAATACGCATTCACAAAAGCAGCGGATATTTTAGTCGAACATTTTACACTTTTTGCCAGTGAGAAAAAAGAAGAGTCTGAAAGCGCAGAGCGCGAACCAAAAAAAACAAAAAAAGAAAGGAAAAAACCAAAAGCCAAAAAAGGCAAAAAATAACTATGCGACACCAGAAGAAAAGGAACAAAATAACCAAAACAAAAGACCAGCGCAAGGCGATTTACCGCTCAATGGTTTCCTCTTTGATTTTGAAAGAAAAGATTATTACTACCAATACAAGGGCAAAAAAAATAAAACCGTTTCTGGAGAAATGTATATCCAGGGCAAAAGAAAATAGTTTGGCAAACAGGAGACTTTTGTTGCAATATTTTACTCCCAAGGTGGTCAACAAGCTTTTTAAGGAATTAAGTCCCCGCTACAAAGAAAGAAAAGGCGGGTATTCGAGAATCATAAAAACCGATTCCCGTAAAAACGATTCCGCAAAAATGGCGATAATCGAACTGATTAAATAAATGGAAAATAACCCCTACACAATTGATGGTTCGGGAAAAATACTTGGCAGATTGGCAAGCGAAGTAGCAATAATTCTAATGGGAAAGAACAAGCCCGACTTTTTACCTTATAAACTTAGTACAAATAAAGTGATTGTTTTCAATACCGCAAAAATAGTAATCACCGGAAACAAAGAGAAAGACAAGAGATATTATCGTCATTCGGGTTATTTGGGCGGTATAAAATTTTCCACTTTTCGAGAAATATCCCAAAAAAATCCAAGCATTCCTTTCAGAAAAGCGGTTTACAGGATGCTTCCCAAAAACAAATTAAGAGATAGAATGATTAAAAATCTTAAATTATATGCCGCAGACTACAAAGAGCAAAAGTAAAAAAGAGGAATTGCCGAAAGAAATCAGCAAGGATTATTTCGAAGGAATAGGCAGAAGAAAGAGGGCCGTTGCCAGGGTTCGGGTTTTTACCTGTGGGCCGAATGAGTCTATCGAGGCGGGAAATTTTTCCATAAACAACAAAAACTATAAAGAGTATTTTCCCACTTTAAGCCTACAAAGGACCGTCGAGGATCCTTTTACTAAATTGAAATCCTTAAATAGGTTTACGGGTACTGTAAAAATTTACGGCGGAGGGATTAATGCCCAGGCCGAAGCGGTTCGCCACGGAACATCGAGAGCATTAATTCTTTTTGACATAAATTTCCGCAAGAAACTGAAAAAATCCGGCTTTCTCAGGAGAGATCCACGAGAAGTAGAAAGAAAGAAATTTGGTTTAAAAAAAGCAAGGAGAGCTCCTCAGTGGAGCAAAAGATAGAGTAATCCCGCTCTTGAGGCGGGATTATATTTGACAAAGTCATTTTCATTTGCTATAATATAATAGCTATGAAAAAAACGTTTAAGCGGATGCATAAGATATTTTTTCCAAGCGGAAAAAACGATTATCAACCATTGATATTAAGGCCAAAAAATCTGTTTATTTTGGCGATAATTTTATTGGTGGCAAAATTCGTTCTTTTCTCTTGGTTTTTTTATTTTCCTCAGACATCGGAATTCGCGGTAGTGACCAGCGCCAAATTAATCGAACTGGCAAACAACGAAAGAGTGGCCAATGGATTAAAGCCCTTGAAAATAAACGATAAATTGAGTCAGGCTGCGGAGGGGAAGGCTCAGGATATGTTGGAAAATTCTTATTTTGCGCATACCAGCCCAACCGGAACAACTCCCTGGTATTGGTTGGATAAAAACAACTATAATTATGTGGCTGCAGGAGAAAATTTGGCTAAAGATTTTACCGACAGCGAATACGTACACAAGGCATGGATGCGGTCTCTATCCCATAAAGCTAATATTATGAACGAAAATTATCAGGAAATAGGAATTGCCGTAGTTGAGGGAGAAATCAACGGAAAGAAAACGCTTTTAGCTGTTCAGTTTTTCGGAAAAGTCCCAAGTAAGAAAATAGCGCCAAAAACAGAAACACCGACTAATGTCAGTGTAGCGACAACCATTCCTCAAACAACGGAAACCAAGCCCGTGGAAATTGTTTCGAATATTCAGGAACCGGAACAGAAAGAAATCAAAGGGGAAGATATTGATGTTTCAAAGGACTCAAGTGATTCCGCAAAAGGAACAGTGACCGAAAATGAAACTATTCTGAACAATATTACCGAGAAATCGGAACCGTTTGTGCAAAAAATTTATTTCGTTATTGCCGGTCTATTGAGCTTGGTTCTGTTATTGACGGTTTTCGTGAATATCCAAGTTCAGTATCCGCGATTGATTTTCACATCCATAATCTTTATCGTTTTGATTGGCGGAATCGCTTGTTTTAATAGTCAGACATTCTTAAATAAGGGTATCGACTTAATAGACGGAGCATCTGTTCAGCAAATTATCCAATAAGGGATATTAATCCGGAGCATTGGAAATTAATTTAATATTTTTAAATTTACGCATTATGAGGGAGGTAATTATCTTTCTTTTTTTATTTTTGGCCGTTTTTACGTTGATCCTTTTTGTTTTCAACGGTCGTTTTATTTATGCGCAAATTAAATACAGTGTTTTGGGCGCGCCTCCGAATTTTTCCGAAAATCAAATTATCGATAAATTTAAGAAATCGGAAAAAGACGAAATTTCCCGCATTCCGCAAAGATTAATGATTCCTGCTTTGGGCGTGGATGCGCCGATTGTTTTAACTGAAAATTCCGAAGAAAGTGTCTTGCAAAGCGCGCTGGAAAAAGGAGTAGCTTTTTGGCCCGGATCGGTTTCATTGGAAGAGAAAGGGACAATGGTTATTCTGGGGCACAGTTCTGCTTATCCCTGGTATAAAGGAGAATACGGTTCAATTTTTAGCTTACTTAATAAGCTTGAAGAAAACGACGAGATTTTCGTTTTTTCCGCGGAAAAGAAATATGTTTATCGGGTTATTGGTAAGGAAATAAACCTTCCGGAAAATTTGAATATCGAGAAACAAGAAAAAGAACCCATACTTTATCTTTTGAGTTGTTGGCCAGTAAAAACCAATTGGAAAAGAATCGCAGTTAAAGCAGTTTCTATTGACAAAAACTAATTTATATGATATTATTAATGATAATATGAACAGAAATTCATATACCAATACAAATTCCAGATTTTGCTTAAAGGCAGTGGTTTTTTTGGCCTCTGTCGGTATTTTGTTTATTCCTTTCAATAATTATTCGGTTTCTGCGGCTTGTCTTCCTGGCTATTGTGCTCCTATTTTAAGCGTTTCTGTTTCGGTCAGTAAAAGCACCGCATTGCCGGGGGATGAGATTGTTTATACTATAACCTACAGAAACAGCGGCGATGTTCGCGCTACAGGGATAGTGATTAAGGATCCATTTTTTGGTGGCGACATTAATCAGAATTATTTGAATTTTATCAGCGCTGATCCTGCTCCGGACTCGGGAAAAGATATCTGGATTATCGATGAACCTCTCGACTATAATGAGTCGGGACGGATAGTTGTCAGAGCGCAAATCAAACCGGTTCTTCCTTCGAGTTTGGTACAGATAACAAATCAGGCGAGTATCGACAGCAACGAGATAACCCCGAAATACAGCAATTATGTTTCGGTTTTCATCATCAGTACTTGTCGTTTGAATATTACCCAAACAGCGCGCAGTGTTTCCGATAGCTCGCTTTTTTCCAAATCCATCAATGCCGATGCCGAAGACGAAGTTGAATTTTCTTTAGAATTGAAATCATTGGGCACGAATCAGGCCGTGAATACGCGAGTCTGGGACAGATTGCCGAGTCGCCTGAAATACGTTTCCGACAGTACAATAATTGATGGTTCGTCGATTGCGGACGGTATTGTCGGTGACGGAATTTACCTCGGAGATCTTCTTTCCGGGACCACTAAGACAATAAAGTTCAGGGCAAAAATTGCTTCGAAGTCGAACTTCTATGCCGGCAAAAATATTTTATATAATTATGGATACGCCAATGCCAGTGGCTGCGTCGTAACTTCCAGTACCGTCAGTATCACGGTGACCGGAGAATATAAAAGTTTGGCTGTTGTGAGTTCAACCGGTCTGGGTATCGATAAATTGGTTCGGAACGTAACCAAAAAATCCAATTCTTGGACTAATATTCTATATGTCAATCCCGGCGACGAAATAGAGTTTTTGATTAAAATAAAATCAACAAATAAAGAAACCAATAGCGTAAGAGTAGAAGATAAATTGCCGCCAAAAATGTTTTATATTTCCGATAGTACCACTGTCGACGGCAATTACGAGGTTGACGGTATAACCACGAAAAATGTTTATCTTTCCAGTGTTTACCCGAATCTTGCCAGAGAGATAAAATTCAGGGTAAAAATAGCCCCGGAAAGCGAATTTAACCTTTATCCCATCAGTTTGGTAAATGAGGCATTTGCATGGGGAAACGACGGAAAAGAAATCAAGGACAGCGTAAAACTTATCATCAACCGGCCAAGCCAATCTTCGGTCAAGGGCGTAAGTATTGTTTCGGGCCGTTCTCTTTCAGTGATTAAGACGGGTCGAAACATTACCAAAAACCAATCCAATTTAACTGATTCGTTTTTCGCCGATCCCGGAGAGGAAGTTGAATTTTTGATTCAGGTGGGGAATAACGGGACCGTAGACGTGGATAACGTAAAAGTACAGGACAACCTCCCGCAAAATATTTCCATTATCGATGGAAGTACGAATATTGACGGGAAAAATTGGGGCGGAGACGTAACCGGTGGCGGATTGAATTTGGGAACTTTGAAAAAAGGGGTGACAAAAACCATAAAATTCAGAGCCCGTATAGATTCATCGGAAAAATTCAAAACTACTTCAACGACATTAATCAATAGTGTTTTTGTTGCGGGAGATGGCGTTTCCCAGTTTTCGGATCAGGTTTCGGTGATTATTCACGGGGCTGGAGAAGTTTTGGGCGCGGCAACAATCAAGACCGGTTTCAACTATTTTAAGTTTTTGTTTATTTTTATAATCAGCGGAATTTTGGCCGTTATTCTTTATTGTAGAATAAGAGAAGAAAAACTACTGGAAATATTCAATAATGAAAAGATAGGAGGATTCCGCAAGTCGGTTATCGGATTATACTTTAAGGCAAAATTATTGTTCAGAGTGAAGTTATTGAGACTGAAGAAGAAACGTTTTTAAGAATAAAAATGACATTAAAAATCCTCGCTTCGCAGCGAGGATTTTTAGTAGTAAATATCTATTTTCCTTTTCTTTTTCTTTTCGCGGCTGGCATCCGTCATTCTTAAAAACAATTCGAGTTGTTGGGTTTTGTAAACCCGATAATTATTGATGGGGTGACGATAGGCTTTCAATTTCCCTCTTTTGTCCCAGTTTCTTAGCGTTAGCGGGGTAACTCCCAAAATTTCCGCCGCTTGTTTTATTGTGTAGTACTTCTTTTGCATTTGTGATATAATAAGTTTTTGGTTTAAAATATAATATAATTTTGTGAATTATATTGTTTGTGTTATTATTTGTGTATGCTATTATTTATTATAGCACAATAAGTCGATAATCAATAATTAAATAATTTTTGGGGTTAACAATTAAATTTTATTTATTGTTAATTTGTAAAAGCATGAGTATCGCATCTTTTTTCTCGAAAGAGGGCGGACTGAAAAATATCCTTGCCCTGGATAAGGTTATTCAGAAGCTTATTTACCTCTTGGTTTTTCTGCTTCCATTATGGTTTCTGCCGATAACCGTTAACGCCGTAGAATTCAATAAGCAGATATTAATGGTATTGCTGGTGGTATTCACCTTGATTCTTTGGTTGGTGAAAATTTTGAATCAGGGAGAAATCCAATGGAAAAGCAGTATCATAAACATTGCGTTGGGAGTCTTTATCGTTGTTTATGCCCTGGCCACCATTTTTTCTTTGAGGCCGTATAACAGTCTGGTGGGTTGGTCAACGCATTTAAGCGGAAGTTTAATAAATATCCTCAGTTTTGTCGCTCTCTATGTTTTGATTGTCAATAATATCAAAGGACTGAAAGATGTCTTCAAGTTGTTATTGGTTTTTCTGGCTTCGAGTGGTTTGGTTGGTTTAATCGGATTTATTCAAATGTGGGGAGGATTTATGTTCCCCTGGGAATTCACCAAGGTTGTTTCCTTTAATACTGTAGGTACGGTCAATTCTTTCGGTATTTTTGCGGCAGCGGTTCTTGTTTTGGTTACGGCATTGCTTTTTGTCGTAAAAAGAGTCGAATTGAAGGTTTGCCTGTTGCTTCTGGCTCTGCTTAATTTTCTGATTTTGATTAGTTTGAATTTTTGGGTGCTCTGGCTGGTTTTGATTGCGGGCATAATAATAGTTTTGGTTTTCGGCTTGATTAAAATGGTTAATTTAGGCGAGGGGATAACATGGACAGCGATTCCGATGATCTTTTTGGCGGTTGCTCTGATCTTCCTGTTTTTCAGACCGGTTTTACCGGTAAGGCCAAATCTGCCGACGGAAGTGGGATTAAGTTACAAAGGAGGACTGGAAATCATTAAGCAGGTTGTAAAAGACAAGCCGATTTTGGGTACCGGTCCGGAAAATTTCGTTATCAATTACGCAAAATACAAACCTTCGGTAATCAATCAAACACTTTTCTGGAATGTTCGTTTTGCCAATCCTCCTTCGGAGATTTATTCGATAATTTCCGATTTGGGAATTTTGGGCTTGGTTTCTTTTCTGGCAGTGATAATTCTCTTTTTGGTGAGCGCCATAAAAAACCTGATTAAAACTACGGAAACGGGAGACAATCTTCTGAAAAAATTCCTGGAAGTCGGATTATTCGGCGCATGGTTTGCTTTACTGGTTGGTTTGGTTATTTATCCACAAAGTCTGACTCTGATGTTTGTTTTTTGGTTTTTGTTCGCCGTCTTTTTGGCGGAAAGTTCGATTCTAAAAGAAAAAGTTTTTAACCTGAGAAAATCACAAGGAGTTTTACTTCTTGCCAGTTTTTCTTTTGTGATAATCATTATCGTAATGGTTGGGTTTGTTTATATTCAGGGAACTCGATTTGTCGCGGAACTGAATTATAAGCGTGGCCTGGACTTGGTGCAAAGAGACGGGAAGATAGAAGACGGAATAAACAAACTGATAAAGGCCACCGTAATCAATCCTTACGAGGATAGGATATATTCGGTTCTTTCTCAATTGTTTATTCTTAAGTTAAACCAAGACGTAAATCGGGAAGATATCAACCAACAGCAGCAAGC
Source organism: bacterium (assembly GCA_030692145.1). Classification (GTDB taxonomy): domain Bacteria; phylum Patescibacteriota; class Minisyncoccia; order RBG-13-40-8-A; family RBG-13-40-8-A; genus JAUYCU01. The sequence continues at coordinate 3,975 of JAUYCU010000007.1, read as the reverse complement.
CAATCTTATTCAGGTGGATGCAATCAATGCAATCAATTCTTCCGTAAGGGCAACGACGCTTGCTCCCAAAGACGCATCTAATTGGTTGATCAGAGGTCAAGTTTATAGGCAGGTCATAGGCTTGGTTAATGGAGCGGATCAATGGGCAAACGATTCTTTTGAGGAATCCGTAAAATTAGAACCATTGAATCCATTCGCTCTCACCGAATGGGGACGATTATACATCGATAAGGCAACTATGCTTGTTCAACAGGCGCAAAAAGACAAAGAGGCAAAAGCAACAATGAATCAATATCTTGAAACAGCTTTGGAAAAATTCAATAAAGCAATCGAAGCTAAGGCGGATTACGCTCCTGCGCACTTCGAAAGCGCCGTAGTTTTCGAAAGACAGGGGAAATTGAATGAGGCCATAGCGAAAATGGAAATTAACAGACAGTTATTGCCCAGAGATACGGGTATTGCTTTTCAGTTGGGAGTGCTTTATTACAGGGCGCAAAAATATACCCAGGCAAAAGGTGAATTTATTCGCGCCATTGTTCTGGACGATAATTTTGCCAATGCCCGTTATTTTCTCGGCTTGTTGTATGACCGCGAAGGAGATAAAGAGTCGGCGATTGATCAATTCGACAGAATCGCACAGCTTAATCCCGACAACGAAGAAATTAAGCAGATTCTGGCAAATCTGAAAGCGGGTTTGCCGGCCCTTGGTTCGGAGGAACTGGGACCTCCAAAACAGCCCGCAGAAATACCCATTGAACAGCAACCCGAAGAACAATAATAAAAGTCTAAATTAAGGAGGGAAGATTATGGGTTTAGAAGAGATAAAAAACCTTATAAAAGGAGGGGTTTTTCAAAGTCCCACAAAGGGTTCGTTGGGTTTGGTTAGGGTGATTGAAGAATTGATCGATTACAAAAAAGAAGATCCGGACGCAAAATACAAAATAGCTATCGGAACTGATTCGGAAACAAGAGAAAGGGGAGTGGAATTTGTTTGCGTGGTGGCGATTCTCAGAATCGGCAAGGGAGGCAGATATTTTTGGTTTAAAATACACGACGAAAGAAGACTTGATTTCAGGACCAGAATTTATCAGGAAGCAGTAATTTCTTTGGCATTGGCCGGGGGTTTATTGGAAACGGAATTAGAGCTCCGTGGCGTTAAAGTGAATATGGAAAAACCCGCGAATGAGGCATTTAAATCTTTGCAAAACGACATCGGAAATGATTCGGAAAAAGAAATTATTTTCACCAATGAACTGGAAATACATGTTGACGTGGGGACAATTGGACCTACCAAGGAAATGATTAAAGAAATTGTAGGTATGGTCAAGGGAAGCGGGTTTTTCGTGAAAATCAAGCCGGAGTCTTTTGCCGCAAGCAGTTTGGCGGATAAACAATTATAATAACGATTCAATATGTGTTTAAGTGTTCCGGTAAAAATTTTAAAACTCAAAAAAAATAAAGCCATTGCTGATTTTGTGGGCAAGAACGAAGAGTTCGATATCGGTTTGGTGCCTGATATAAAAATCAACGATTATGCCCTGGCAAGTAATGGTTTTATTATCAAAAAAATTTCAAATCAAGAAGCTGAAGAGATCTTTAAAATAATTAAACCTAAAAAGGAGGAAAAATGAGCTGGACTAAAGGTGGATTGAAATTGATAAAAACGTTCTCTTCGGGAGTGTCTTGTCCGAAGTGGAACGAAAACACCGTCGAAAAAACGATGTTTCATCCGCAGTGCGAGGAAATAGCCCGCAAAACAGGAAAACAAGAAATTGACGAAGATGTTGTAAGAGAGTACATTTTAATGGTTCACAACCCGGTTACTGTCCGGATCGGTATTATCGGGAAAGAAAGTATCGAAGCAATAGAAAATTGTATGGTGCGGCCAGAGAAAAAAGGCGATGAATGGGTTTGTGTTCACGGTACAGCGATGGTTATGACTATTTCAAAAGACGAGGCGGAATTTCTTGAAATGAGTAACAAAAAATTACTTAAGAGCCTGCGATGACGCAGGCTCTTTTTTATTTGTCGATAAATTTTGTTATAATTCAACTATGGATAAAAAACCCGTAATCGCAATATTATCTTTAACCTGTTGTGAGGGGTGCCAGATTTCGATTTTCGATTTGGGAGAAAGATTCTTGGAATTTTTAACTAAAGTAAATATTGGCGATTTTCGTTTAGCCGAAGAATTACCCGATGTGAAATATTACGATATTGCCATTGTCGAGGGAACGGCAATAACCAAACAACAATTGAGAAGACTGAAAATCGTCAGGAATAAATCGAAAATTTTGATCGCTTTGGGCGCTTGTGCCTGTGTTGGCGGGCCGCAAGAAATTAAAGATTACCGCGGAAACAAGAATCAACTCATGCGGATGATTTACCCCAACATCAGAGGAATCGATAATCCCAATATTAAATCGGTAAAAGAATTAGTGAGGGTTGATTTGGAAATTCCCGGTTGCCCGATCAACAAAGAAGAGTTTTTCAGAATAATCAATGAACTATTGGAAGGGAAAAAACCGATAATTGAGCAAAAGCCGGTTTGTGAAGAGTGTATCAGAAAAAATAAAATGTGTTTTTTGCTTCTGGGAAAACCATGCCTTGGTCCAATAACTTTGGCCGGTTGCGGAGCGCCGTGTCCGGCGAATAACTTTCCCTGCGACGGCTGTCGAGGTCCGAGAAAAGGAATTAATCTGGAAGCGATGAAAAGGGCGCTGAAGTTTAAAGCTCATTTGTGCGAAGACGAAATCGAAATGATTATAGAAAGATTCGGCGAAAAGAATGAATACATAAAGAATTCTAAGCATAAATAATTTTACTTAAATTCTCTCACTTTCTTCGCCGCCCCAGCGCGGCGGCTCAGGGTTTCGCCCTTCGCTCTGTCGCTATAGGCGACAACCATGCCCGCTTTCGGGCTCAAAACCCGTTCAAGAATTAAGTAAAATTATTAAATAATATGAAAATACGCATCGACCACATCGCAAAAATCGAAGGACACGCCAGTTTTACTGCCGATATTATCAGGGGCGATGTTAAGGGCGCCAGAATTAAGATTGATGAGGGGGCAAGATTGTTCGAGGGAATTTTACGAGGGAGAAAAGATGAAGAATTGCCGGAAATCGCCAGCCGTATTTGCGGTATATGTCCGGTTGTGCACAATCTAACCGCTCATAAGGCTTTGGAAAAAGCATACGGAATTCAACTGGACGAAACCTCAACCACATTGAGAAAACTGATGATGCTTGGGCAATTGATTAATAGTCATTCTCTGCATCTGTTTTTCTTTTCTTTAGCGGATTTTTTTGGGTATAAAAGCGACTTACAATTGATTAATGTTTATCCGGAGAAAACTCACGATGCGGTAAAAATCAGGGACATAGGAAACAGAATTGTCGAGACCATTGGCGGCCGTTCGGTCCATCCCGTAACTCCGGTTTTGGGCGGATTGAGAAAAGCGCCGGATTCGGCAAAACTGAAAGAACTTTTGGTTGATTGTAAAAAAACAATGCCTTTGGTTTTGAAGCTGGGCGATTTGTTTATTCAATTAAAGTACCCGGCATTTCATCGGGAAACGACTTTCGTTTCATTGACTCGTCCCGATGAATACGCGGTTTACGACGGAAAAATTAAAGCAGGAAAATTAACCCTCGAACCAGAAGAATTTCTTTCACTGGTAAAGGAATTCCAGGGCCAGGATATGGTTGCCAAAAGAACGAAATTTGCCGGAGGCGTTTATATGGTTGGTGCGTTGGCGCGCCTGCATAACAATTCCGAGAAACTGAATCCTGAAGCCAGGAAAATATTAATGAAATCCGGAATGGAGTTTCCGTGCTTCAATCCCTTTTACAATATTTTGGCGCAGGCGATAGAGTTGGTGCATTGCTTTGAGGAAAGCATTACCTTGTTGGAACTTTTAACTATTGGAGAAATAAAAATTTCCGAACCAAAAATCTTAAATAGAACAGGGGA
>JAUYCU010000105.1 GCA_030692145.1 bacterium | reverse complement strand
CAATTATCTTGGAGCGCCACAAGTAATTCTTGCGCACCGACAACCTGTGCTATAACAGGAGGAGGCCTAAACAGAACAGGATTATCGTATCAGGGAAATATTTCTACCGGGAATCTTACATCAACGCAAAACTATACCCTTACCTGCACAAATAGCGGCGGGCAAGATACTCAATCGGCAACCGTAACCGTAGGAACGGCGCCCGCACCAACTTTAAATCTTCAGGCAAATGGGGCAAGTCAGGCAAGCATTGGTTATGGGGGCTCCGTTACGCTTACCTGGAGCTCTACAAATGCTACGTCTTGCGAAGCATCTTCTACTTCGGATAAATGGACAGGAACAAGACTGCCGAATGGTTCGAGCATGATTTACAATTTAACCTCTGATGAGTCTTTTACATTGACTTGCACCGGACCCGGTGGTACTGCTTCTGGCAATACTGTAACCGTAACTGTGGGAAATGCGCCTGAGGTTACTCTTAGTCTTACGGCAAAGCCGGCAGCAGAAAGTGATTATTCTAATGACGACGAAATAGAGGTCGGTTGTGGTACCGCCGTAGATATTAGATGGGAGGTGACTGGGGCTACGAATTGTGATGCCTATGGTAATTGGAGTGGACCAAAGTCCACAACCGGAGGAACCTATAGAACCCAAGGCCTTATCAATACCGAAGGTTATTATTACGAAATTTTTTGCTATAATGCCGAAAACGATAATCAAACAGACACAATTTTCGTTACCGTAAGAGAGTGTACGGGGAATGAACCGATAGTTTTTACTAACCCAATAGAACAAGGTGATTTAGGTGGAATTCTCGATTCTGTAAGTGGTTTAATCAAAATGATTGCCATTGGCTTGGCGGGAATTATGATTATTGTTTCGGGAATCATCATTTTAACCTCTATTGACGACAGAGAAAGATTGAACAAAGGTAAGAGAATGCTTAAATGGTCATTGATTGGTTTGGCAATTGCCTTGGCATCGAGCTTCATTATCGGATTTATCGAAGAACTGGTTACATAAAATGAACTCGTTTCAAATAATGGCAAAAGCCCAAAAAGGGAAGTATGCCATTGGACAATTTAATATTTCTACTGACGAACAAATTAAGGCAATTGTCGAAACTGCCAAAGATTTGAAATCGCCGATAATTATCGCCACGTCGGAAAGCGAGAGGAAATTTATCGGCGCAAAACAGGTAGTTGCGCTGGTGGAAACGTGGCGAAAAGAAACGGGCTTGCCGATAATTTTAAATGCTGACCATTGTAAAAGTTTTGAGAGCGCAAAAGAAGCAATCGATGTTGGATACGACATGGTTCAATTCGATGGTTCAAGCCTTTCTTTCGAAGAAAACGTTAAAACCACCAAGCAAGTTCTGGAATATGCCAAAAGCAAAAATCCGGATATTATTGTAGAAGCTGAGTTGGGGTATTTACGGGGCGGTTCAGAGATTCATAAAGAAAAAATAGAAATTAAAGAAGAAGACCTGACTAAGCCCGAAGAAGCAAAGAAATTCGTTGCAGAAACCGGCATTGATGCCTTGGCAGTTGTTATCGGAAATTTGCACGGAATACAGGCAGAGTCGAAAAAGCTTTTTTTGGGCAGATTAAAAGAAATAAAAAAGGCCGTGCCGAATACCTTATTGGTTTTACACGGCGGTTCGGATACGCAGGAAAAAGACATTAAAAAAGCGATTAAACTGGGAATAGTGAAAATAAACATCAACACGGAACTGAGAGTTGCTTACAGCGATGCATTGGAAAAAGAGATTAAGGAACATCCCGAAGAAGTAAAACCGTATAAAATTCTTGCCCCAATAATCGAAGAAACGAAAAAAGTGGTCGCAAAAAAAATAGAATTATTCGGGAGCGGAGGGAAGGTTTAGGTGCGGAATTTGCCGTAATTCCTTTCGACCACGAAGTCGCCGAGAATTGATTAATTGTTGTTTTGTCCTGGGCGCTTCTATTGCTCGCCAAGCCAATATGGTTTGGTGATTTTATATTGTCCGAGGTGGGCTTGGCTGCGCAATGGTCTACAGGAATTACGGCAAATTCATTATTAAGATAAGGGTTACAGGGGTTGCCTTTTGAATTTAATTTTGTTAAACTCAAAAAATATGATATTGGAGCTAAAAGCCGAGGCCAGAAAAGACACTGGCAGAAAATTAAGAGCCCTTCGCGAAAAAGGGTTTATCCCTGCTGTGGTTTACGGTCCTGGCCATAAGCCTATTTCGATTCAGGTGAATTACAACGAATTTAAAAAGGTTTTTGACGAAGCAGGGGAGAGTACCCTGGTTAAATTGAAAGTTGATGACCATCTCAAAAACGTCTTGATTCATGACATCAGCATTGATCCGATTGACGAAAGCTTCGTTCATGTTGATTTTTATCAGGTGATGATGGATAAGGTGATTAAAACTCACGTACCTTTGGTTTTTGAGGGCGAGGCGCCAGCCGTAAAAAATCTGGATGGCGTATTGATAAAGAACTTAACCGAATTGGAAATTGAGGCCCTGCCGAAGGATTTGCCCCGCGAGATTAAAGTTGATATCTCTTTATTGGATTCTTTCGATAAACACATCAGAATTAAGAATTTACAACTACCCGAGGGCGTGAAGATTCTGGAAGAGCCAGAAGAGCTTATAGTTTCGGTAATACCTCCGCGTAGCGAAGAGGAATTGAAAGAATTGGAAGAAAAACCGGTAGAAAAAGTTGAGGAAGTGGAAAAAGTTGGTGAGAAACCCGAAGAAGGTGAAGAACCGACAGGCGAAAAGAAAGAAGAAAAAACTAAAGAGGGTAGCTAGGAATAGCTAATGCTTATAAATAAAAAAATAAAAATTTCGATATTTTTCGCAATACTGGCCAGCTTGCTGGCTTTTAATTTTGTTTTTGTGAATTCTTCGGTTGCGGCCCCCATTTCCGAGGAAGAGGTGGAGATGGAGGCAAAAATCAAGGAATTGGAAGATAAAATCGCCAAATACAGGGAAGGCATAATCAATAATCAGAACAAGGCAAAAAGCCTTCAAACGGAAATAAGTACCTTGGATAACGAAGCGAATAAGGCAGAGTTGGAAATCAAAAGAATCGATTTGATTATTCAAAGATTGGCAATAAAAATAAGAGAGAAAGAAACATCAATAAGGCAAATCGAGCAGGAGGTTGACTTGGAAAAAACATCTATAGCGGAACTGATTAGGGAAATCAGTAAATACGATGATGTTTCTGTTTTGGAGATAATTTTGAAAAAGGGGCAGCTTTCGGACTTTCTTTCCGAATTGAATTCCTTGGAAAACTTTCAGAACCAGATGCAGGGAGCTTTGAATAAAATTTATAACCTGAAAGCGGACACGGAAAAGGAGAAAACAACTCTTAGCGACGAAAAAGAAGAACAAATAGCTCTACAGGATATTCAGGAGACACAAAGAGCATCTTTGGAAAAAGCGAAAAAAGACAAAAAAACATTATTGGAACAAACCAAAGGACAAGAAGCTCTTTTTTCGCAACTGGCAAAGAAAACTCAGCTGGACATAGAGGCAACAAAAAACAGGCTGTATTCGCTAAAAGGCATGATATCCGATGGTTCGTTGAGATTTGAGGATGCATATAAATTTGCTAAATTCGCTTCTATTTATACGGGCATAAGACCGGCTTTCCTTTTGGCTATTCTAAGCCGTGAATCTGGGTTAGGCAAGAATGTTGGTACCGGCAGCTGGAGAATCGACATGAAGCCGAGTCAAAGAACTTATTATTTACAAATTTGCGAAAAACTCAATCTTGAACCCGACAATCAGAATGTTTCCAAAAAACAATGGTATGGTTGGGGAGGAGCAATGGGTCCGGCACAAATGATGCCTGCAACCTGGACGGGATATGAAGCGAGAATAGCCGAGATTACCGGAAATAATCCGCCATCACCGTGGAACGTGAAAGATTCTTTTGTCGCCGCAGCACTTTATCTGGTGAATAAGGGAGCGGAGCAAAAAACTTATAACGTCGAATGGAAGGCGGCAATGATGTATTTGGCCGGTTCGAATTGGAATAAGCCGTATCTGTCTTTTTACGGAGACCAAGTGATGGATTTGGCAAAGCAATTACAGGAACAGGTTGATATTTTGGAAAAAGGGTAGAGGAGACGCTCAGAATTTATTTATCAAAAAGACACACGTCGGCGCCCCAGCGAGGCGCCGCGTTCCGTCTCGCCCTCGCTCTGTCGCCTTTGGCGACAACCATGCCCGCTCGGGCTGTGAATGGTCTTTTTTAATAAATAAATTCCTCACCATAGAGAAAGAAATGGCTTGGCGGAGTTTATCCGCCTTTGGTGGAATATGGTCTCCAGAAATTACGGCAAATTCCTTTGGTTTTTAAAAACGCGGACTGTGTCCGCGTTCTGTTTTTATATGCGAAAATAAATTTAATTTTCAGTTTTCTGGAATTTTTTTATAACTGGCCATAAATCGCCGTCGAGAATACGCTCAATATTGTGCCATTCTTTTTTAATGCGATGGTCTGTAATTCTGTCCTGGGGAATATTGTAGGTTCTGATTTTTTCCGAACGGTCGGCTGTGCCAATTTGAGCGTTTCTTTGCTGGCCCATTTTTTGTATTTCTTGCTCGGCTTTGAAAGCATAAATTCTTGAACGTAAAATACTCATTGCGTTTTCTCTGTTT
>JAUYCU010000069.1 GCA_030692145.1 bacterium | reverse complement strand
TTCTATGGATGAAATTGAGCCGATTGTCGAGACCAATGAAGTTATTTTAAGGGCCTGGGAAGGAATGGGGCTAAGGGATGAAATTAGAGAATTAATTTTTAATCTTGGAGGCCCGGCTGTTGCTTTGCGTCCGGAAACTTTTAAATCAACCAATTCAAGGGAGAAGTTTAACAGATTTATGCCCCGCAGAGAATCAAAGAAATCTGAAACAGTAAGAAAATTAAACGAGAGAATCGACAAATTAGAAAACAAAGATCGAAAAAGCATTCTCGCCATTACTTTTGATGAATTAGGCGTTAATCCTAATAATTTAGAGTTGATAAAGGAAGAAAAACCGGAAACCGGAGGAGATTTTAAGTATTACAAAACTAATCGCAAGGACATTCTTTTATCTTTTGACGGTACGGATTGGTGGCTGGAGAAAAAAGAGCAAATTCATTAAAAGAGAAATAGTCTTAATTTGCAATTTATTTTTATGGAAAAAGAACCGGAATTTAAAAATCTAGACGAAGAAGAGATTGATGACGGTTTGGGTGTGCTCGTGAAAAAGAAAACGCTTTATCATGGGTCCGGCACAAGCGGCATAGAAGCCATCAACAGAGCCGAGGAAAATACCGTGGGAAGCGGAGTTTATTTTACCTCCAAAGAGGAAGATGCTGTTGGTTATGCGCAACGCCGTTCAAGGCACAGGAAAGATGCATCGCCAATCGTTTATGAATCGTTGATAGAAAATATGAAGTTATTGGATCTGCGCAAAAACGAAAATGTCAAAAAAATTCTCGGCGGATTCAAGCAAATACTTATTGAAAAATTGAAAGACCCGAATTTAAAATGGCAGGGACAGGCATCGCTTCAAAAAGCCATCGAAGCGATAAATTCCGAAAGCATCAATTCTAGTAATTTGAGGGAAATTACTTTTAGCATTGGACACGATTTCAGTGATTATTGCAAATCGTTGGGCTACGATGGCCTGATTGCCATTGAGGGCGGGGAAGGAGAGGATATCGGGATTCATGATACTTATTTAATTTTTGATTCGGAAAAAGCGAAAATAGATAAAGAGAAAAAGTTAAAAGCTAATTCTTAATTCACCCTGTTAATTAATTTTATGAAAAAATATCCCACAAAAGCGCCGTATCAAAAAACGAGCGATAAAAAGCAGAGCAAAATTACCGCGAAGATTTTTTCTTCTCGGGAATTCTCGGCAAGGTTGGAACATCGGAATACGGGAGGAAAAAACAAGGGGAAATAAAAACACAGAAGAAGAACCAAGACTTATGGAAAACAATAAAAAATCAAGTTCAAATAAAGGTGAAATAATCATCTATAAGACCTCAAAGGGGCCTGAATTGGAGGTAAAGTTAAAAGAAGAAACCATTTGGCTTTCACAAAAACAGATCGGTGTTTTGTTCGACAAAGGCACTCCTGCAATAAATGAACATATAAAAAATGTTTATAAAGAAGGTGAGCTTAATAAAAATTCAACTATTCGGAAATTCCGAATAGTTCAATTTGAGGGCAAGCGCAGAATTGAACGCGAAATTGATTTTTATAATCTTGATATGATTTTATCGATTGGTTATCGCGTTAATTCCAAGCGCGCAACACAGTTTCGAATTTGGGCCACAAAAACGCTGAAAAAACACCTTTTGAGTGGCTACACTTTAAACGAAAAAAGATTACTTCAACAATCCGATAAATTTAAAGAACTGCAAAATACAATTTCATTTTTGGGCGAAAAATCAAAAGCCCAATTGCTTCAGGGGCAGGCGCAGGAAATTTTAAATCTTTTAACGGGTTACTCCAGATCGCTGGAATTATTATGGAGATACGACCACGACAAATTAACTATTCCCAGGGGCGGAAAAGCAGTTTTTGCATTGAACTATAACCACGTTTTAGATGTTATTAAAAAAGTAAAAGAAGGTGTTGTTTTAAGGGGCGAAGCCGGAGATTTGTTTGGGCGGGAGGTGGGCGGTAAATTCGAGAATATCGTTAAAAATCTTTACCAAACATTCGGCAAAAAAGAGTTATACAAAACCATAGAAGAAAAGGCCGCACATGTTTTATATTTAACCATAAAAGATCATCCATTTGTCGACGGGAACAAAAGAATCGCTTCGTTTCTTTTTGTCTACTTTTTAAACAAGAATAATTATCTTTATCGTGAGAGCGGAGAAAAGAAGATTAATGACAACGCCTTGGTTGCTTTGGCGTTATTAATTGCCGTTAGCGACCCCAAAGAAAAAGATGTAATGATAAAAATAATCATTAATTTATTAAAATAATTTTTTAATTCAAAACTATGAAAAAATATCCTACAAAAGCCCCGTATCAGAAAACGGGCGATAAAAAACAGACTAAAATTTTCAACAAAATTTTTCCTTCTCGGGAATTCTCGGCAAGGTTGGAACACAGAAATGTGAGCGGGAAGAGAGGTAAATAAAAACATGACCAAGCGGGTTTTTCTAATTCATGGGTGGGAGGGGTCGCCGGAAAATTGTTGGTTTCCCTGGTTGAAAGTCGAGCTTGAATCCAGGGGGTTTTCGGTTATAACTCCGTCAATGCCGAACCCCGAAGCTCCGGAAATAAAAGCGTGGATTGGGTATTTGCAGAAAGAAGTCGGCGAGCCTAATGAAAGTACCTATTTTGTCGGCCACAGCATCGGCTGCCAGACAATATTACGTTACGTTGAGCAACTTCCCCAGGAAGTGAAAATCGGAGGAATTATCTGCGTTGCGGGATTTTTTAATCTAAGGGGGTTGGAAACCGAGGAAGAAAAAGAGCTTTCCAGGCCGTGGTTGGAGACAAAAATAGACTTTGAAAAAATAAAAACACACACGAATAAAATTACTGCTATTTTTTCCGACAACGATCCGTATGTTGACCTAGAGAATAAAGAATTGTTCGAAAAGCACCTAAGCGCAAAAACAATTATTGAACACAATAAGGGCCATTTTGACGATGATGCCGAAATTAAAGAATTACTTATCGTGTTGGAGGAATTATTAAAAATGTGATTTGTTCAAGAAATAACATTCCAATATTCTTGAGAATATTGGAATGTCGTGATAAAATATGGGCATGGAAAGAAGAATAAAAACAAGTAAACAACTAGAAAGACATTTTAAGGGCATAGCCAATCACAGAAGGATTGATATTTTATTGTTGGTTAGGAGTCATGACGGACTCACGTTGGAGAACATCGCCGATAGACTGAATTGTAATTTTAAGACCATTTCTGAGCATACGCGTCGATTAGTTGGAGCCGGACTTTTAAATAAGAAATATAAGGGAAGGGCAGTGCTGCATTCTCTTTCGCCTTATGGTCAAAAATTGGTTAATTTCATAAAAACATTCCAATATTCTTGAGAATATTGGAATGTTTTTGTTGGAGTGTTGAGTAAAATTAGATAATTTTATGTCCATTGAATCACCGGAATTTGAAATAAAATCAGAAGAAGAAAAAGCCAAGGAGGAGACATTCCAACGATACTTGGTTGGTTTGGATTTGGGCATAGAGCAATTAAAAGACAAAAAAATCCTGGATTTGGGTTGCGGAGAAGGGGGTGAGTTTATTAAGGAATGCATTAACCGGGGAATAACCCAGGAAATTTACGGCATGGATTCGGCGATAAAAACCGACAATGTTGATGAAAAATATAAGAAAAATATTTTACAAGGCGATTTTGAAGCAGAATTTCCGATTAATGATTTGGATTACGTTATTTCTGTCGGCGCCATAGACCCATCGTTTGAAATAGGGGATAAAAGAGATCCGCAAAAAACAATTTTATCGAGCCTCAAGTCATTAAAAGACGATGGAGAGATGAGAATTTTTCCAATCCGTAATGCTGCTCCGGAAAGCGGCCTCGAGGGGATTATTGAATTGAGAAAGAAGTGGCTTGAAATCATGAACAAAATATCTTTACAGGAATTGGTTGGTTACGAGCTTAAGCCGATACAGACCAGAGTGTCGGTAAATAAGTCCGACAGCTGGACTGAGGAGGTCTTGATAATCAGGAAGAGGAAAACTCATTCGTTAACGGAAAAATAACATTCCAATATTCTCAAGAATATCGGAATGTGGAAATGTGGGAATGTTGCTGGAGTGGGGGTGCCGGAGCCATATTCGGTTTTTGGCAGGGAAAATTCTGGTGGAAGAAAATTTATGTAGAAAATGCGTGCTTGCCTTGTTAAATTTGTCCGCATTCAGCGGAATTTAACCGGGGGAGATTTAAGAAAAAAAATTTATGGTGAGCTTGTCGAATCCATAAAAATAAAGGGTTTAGCCTCAAACAGAAAAAGTTAATATAAGTCGATTATGGTCAAAAACGTGAATAAATGGTAATTTAAACCCTTTTTCACGATTATGTTGACAAAATCGTGAAAAGGAATATAATAAGAATATATGACAAAAGTACTTAATGTTTTTAATAGTATAAATTCTCTTCGTGAAAGATATTATAAAGCGTCCATGGGCAAGGATGCGCTTATTAAGATTATTGCTGAAACAGGGGTGGCTGAACAGGTATATAATTCTAATGCCATTGAAAATAGTACGCTTACTCTTGAAGAAACCGAAAAGATACTTCTTCAAATTGATTTAGATAGATATATTACCGAACGAGAGATTTTTGAAACAAAAAATTTAGCTCGAGTTGTATCATACATAGATAAAAAAGCCAAAGAGCAGGAACTTAATTTAGAGGTAATTTTATTGCTTCATAAAATGTTGATTGCGAATATTCGTGATGATGTTGCGGGAAGATTCAGAAAAGACGATGAGTATGTTCGCGTTGGAAATCACATTGCTCCTAATCCAAAAGAAGTGATAGGCCGTCTTGAGAAAATGTTGGCAGAATATAATGCCACAAGTCATGAAAATATTATTAAACGCATTGCGCGTTTGCATCTTACCTTTGAATACATACATCCATTTGTTGATGGCAATGGTCGTATTGGTAGGGTAATCAATAACTACTTACTTATACGAGAGGGATTTGTTCCAATAAATATAAAATTTATTGATAGAAAAAAATATTATGATGCGTTTAAGGAGTTTGATGAAAAAGGCATGACCACTATTATGGAAGAAATAGTGGGAAAAGCGCTTACCAATAGTTATCATAAACGATTGGCACATTTAGAAGGAAAAAAAATTATCACTCTTGCTGATTATGCTAAAAATAATAAGATTTCACATTCAAATCTTATTAATAAAGCTGTTAGGCAAACCATTGAGGCGTTTTTAGAAAAGAATGTTTGGAAAATCGGCATTGATAATGATAAAAGATAATTTCAAAGAGAAAAATATATTTATCTCGTTAGAAGCATTTATGCTTTCTGATGGGACGTCGAAAAAGCGTGCTTGCTTTGTTAAATTTGTCCTCATTTAGTGGAATTTAACTGGGGGTGGTTCAAGAAATAACATTCCAATATTCTTGAGAATGTTGGAATGTTTTAGGACTTATGCCGGAGATAAATTCGACGCAATTCGGGGAAATAATTATTGATAAGAAAAAATATCATCAGGTTTTGATTGTGGGTGATAAAATTGAAGAGAGGGATTATAAAAAACTGAAAGAGCTGTTCGACACTGCGCACGAGATTGGCGATTGGGAGGTTGAAAAATTGCTAAGCAATAATCCGGAAATTATCATAATCGGTGTAGGACAAAACGGAGCAATGGCTGTAGACGACGAACCAGCTAAAAAACTAAAAGTTAAGAGCTCCGAACTAATTATTGCCGAAACGCCGAAAGCGATAGAGATTTACAATGACCAAGTCAAACTTGGTAAACGTGTA
>JAUYCU010000121.1 GCA_030692145.1 bacterium | reverse complement strand
AATCGAGGCCTATCGAAAATTATTCAGCAAAGAGCCAAAACAGGGGGTCGAATTATGGCGTCTGGCAAAAAAAGTACTTTCGAATTGGGATGTACCCAAAATCGGAGAAGAGCTTGCCATTGAAACTCTTTTTGAGATTATAAACCGCACTGAATTTCCCGATGTGGAAACAACTCATGAGATAGTTGGTAGGGCCGAAAATAAAATAACCGAATTTTTACCGGAACTTAGCGAACATGATCCACACATGGATGTTATAGCGTATCTGGAGAATAAATATTGGGAAAAGAAGAACGAAAAAACAAAAGATCACAATCCGGAAAATAAAATTATCTAAATTATTAATAATTAAACAATCTTTAAATTTAGAGATTAGAAATTAGAATTTAGAGATTTTAATTTTATGGGCATTATTGAAGCAATTTTTGGTCTTGACGAAAGCAGAAAAATTTATTACAAGGAGTTCGAAACAGCGATAAAAAGTTTGCCGCACATTGATGACAGGGAAAGAGAATATTTGCGCGGTATTTTTAGTGGAGTTTTAAAAGATGGGATAACCCAGAGAGAACTGATAGGTAAAATAAAACAATTAGAGCATGGCACTGGCGATATTTTAGATGCTCACGAAGTCGAGTCCGTAAAAAGAAAATTATTTGGCGAACTGGAAGACAACAAGTAGAATCTGGAGAGGTCGCATAGTGGCCTAGTGCGCACGCTTGGAAAGCGTGTGTAGGGAAACCTACCGCGGGTTCGAATCCCGCCCTCTCCGAATTATTAATTTAAAACCCATTTATACATTGAATGGGTTTTACTTTTGAATAAAAATTTGTTAGTCTTGGAATTAAATAAAAACAAAGGAGGGAAAAGTGCCAGATCTTTTTATGGGACAAGAAGACGGAGAAAATTGCGGTCCTTGCGTTGTCCTTATGACGTTGGCGCATTTCGATAAGCCAATGAGATTCTTCTTCGCTGGCGACAAAGGAACTTCTTCAAGAAAAATTCTGAACAGGTTTCGCAAGGCGGGCCTCGAGGCTAAGCCGAAAATAATCAGTATTCGCAATCTTTTTAAAGAAGAGTGGTCGGTACTTTGGTATCCGCCCAGAGGCAAGAAAAGGAAAAGGGGAAATCATTACGTTATATTCGTAAGGGCCGAAAACGGCAAATATCTTATCTACGACAGCGCAGAAAAAGAACCCCTTTGGCTTGAAGAATCCGAGCTCAAAAAGAAATGGTACAGATGGTATCATGGGAGGTGGTGTGGTTGGGTCATCGAGGTCAAAAAACCAAACGGCAAGAGTTAAACTCTTGCCGTTTTTTTGCCGGAGGCCCACTCCCTCCGGTTTTTTATTTTACTTGAAAAATTATAGAATTTCTGATATTATGAATTCTTAGTAGAACGTTCTTTTTAAAGGGAGGCGCAAAATGGAAAAGAAGATTCCAAGAGACAGGAATGGGACTCCGTTGACGTATGGCGATTTTGTGAGGGTTTTTTTGAATCACGGAAACACAAATTTTGTGGCAAAAGTGATTCAGGTGGGAGTCGAGAAATCAATTCTCGAAAAAGAAAGGAGAACCCTAGATGAACCAGTCGACAATCAGAATCTCGAGATCCTGTCGAGTCTTCTGACCGAGCTCGTTGAGGTTAAAACCAAAACGAGCTCTTTTTATTTGACAAAAGTCTTATAAGGGGATAGTATTTTATTTGAAGTTCTTTAAAAAGAACATAAATTGCAAAAAAAGGAGGAAACGGATGCGAGGAATAAATCCCAAAAAAATTCCCGAACTTATTGCCAAAGACGTTGAAGTCGTGGAGAAAGAAGCCAGATTCATTTTTGAAATTTCGCCGGACGAAACAAGAATCGAAATGAGGGAAAATCCGAGCTCACGTTTAAACGTGATGGCGATTATCGGTCCCTCGCAAGGACTTGGAAGAAACTGGGAAAAAGTTTTATTGGCTGAAATCGGTATCAGTAGATCGCGGCCTTATCACGAAGCGCGTGGATTGGATGTAAAGTCTGACCTGCCGTCTATTCCCAGAAGAAGAAAGTGGTTTTCTCTGTCGCTTTCCCAATATCGATTGGTTGCCCCTATCGTATTTAAAAAAATAGAGGGCTTGGCTTACCAAAGAATTTCTTTATGGGAAAAGGGACCTCTTTCAAGTAATGTATTTATGGT
>JAUYCU010000049.1 GCA_030692145.1 bacterium | reverse complement strand
ATATTGTAGGTTCTGATTTTTTCCGAACGGTCGGCTGTGCCAATTTGAGCGTTTCTTTGCTGGCCCATTTTTTGTATTTCTTGCTCGGCTTTGAAAGCATAAATTCTTGAACGTAAAATACTCATTGCGTTTTCTCTGTTTGCGCCCTGGCTCCTTTCGTTTTGCGATGCGACAACAAGTCCCGTGGGGATGTGCGTGATTCTGATTGCCGATTCGGTTTTATTCACGTATTGCCCGCCTGGTCCTGAGGCGCGATAAGTATCTATTCTCAAGTCGCTGGGCCTGATTTCCACTTCTCGTTGTTCCACTTGCGGTAAAATAGCTACGGAAGCGGTGGAAGTATGAATTCTTCCGTTTTTCTCGGTTTCCGGTATTCTTTGCACCCGGTGTACTCCGCCTTCCTGCTTAAATAATTCATACGTTCCTTGTCCCGATATTTGAAATACTATTTCTTTATATCCCTTTGAAGAGAATGAGCTTGAGTCCAGTACTTTGCTTTTCCAGCCTTGTTTTTCCGCGAATCTCGAGTACATTCTGTACAAATCGCCCGCAAAGAGAGCGGCTTCATCGCCGCCCGCTCCTGCTCTTATTTCTATTATTACATTGTTGTGGTTTTCGCTCATTTTTGTTTTTCCGCCTTGATTTTCTTCGGTGCGGGTTTTTTCTTTCCTTCCACTTTCTGCGCCAAACGTTTTCTGAATTTTTCTACCCTTCCTGCGGTGTCGATAATTTTATCCTGACCGGTATAAAAAGGATGGCAGGCGCTGCATACTTCGACGTGCATTTCCTGTCTTGTTGAGCCAATTTTAAAAACTTTTCCACAACTGCAGTGGACTACTGCGTCTTTAAAGTATTTGGGATGAATATCTTTTTTCATAAAATTAATTGAATATTCCCGACCTCGGCTGGGATCCCGCCAGGGGGCGGGACTTTTTTCATGATAAATTTAATGATATACTATAAATATCCGTTAGTCAACAAACGGGCTAAAAGGCAATAATATTGCGCTGTTTTAATTATTATGATAAGATTTAACCCAACACCATTCGGGATAAATTAGCCGGTCTTAATCTATGGACGGGTTTACTATTCTTATAAAAATTAAAGTTTTTATCCAAAAATGACCAAAGAAGAGAAAAAAACAATAGTTTCCGAAGCTACGGCGCAAGAAATGCTGGAAGCCAATGTTCATTTTGGCCACAAAAAGTCAAATTGGAATCCCAAAATGAAGCCCAACGTCTATGGGACAAAAGGGAATATTTATATTATCGACCTTGAGAAAACGATGGAGCATCTTGAAAAAGCAATTGTTTTCATGAAAGAAATCAAGAAAAACAACGGGAAAATTCTTTTTGCCGAAACCAGGCCGCAAGGACAGGCAATAATTGAAGAATTGGCAAAAGACCTGAAAATGCCCTATGTCGTTTCGCGTTGGATCGGAGGACTTTTGACTAATTTCAAAATTCTTCGTAAAAGAGTGGAATATTTCATCGATCTGGAAAAGCGCAAAAACGACGGCGATCTGAAGAAATACACCAAAAAGGAACAATTGGATTTTGAAAGAGAAATAGAGAAACTTAAAAAAAGATTTGAAGGAGTAAGGGAGTTGGATAAATTACCGGAGGCTGTTTTTGTTTTGAGTATTAAAGCACAAATGACGGTAATTAGGGAGGCGCAGAAAAAGAATATTCCGGTTGTTGCTCTGGCTGATACGGATTGCGACCCGACATTAGTTGATTATCCTATTCCGGCAAATGACGAATCGATATCTTCAATAAAATATATCATGACAAAAATTCAAGAAGCATTAAAAGAAGATTAAGTAAAAAAATATGGTATCAGCGGATAAAGTAAAAAAACTTAGAGAAAAAACTGGCTCTTCAGTGATGGAATGCAAAAAAGCACTGACCGAGGCGTACGGAGACGAGGAAAAGGCACTGAAAATTCTTCAGGAAAAAGGCCGTATTACAGCAATGAAAAAATCAGAAAGAAAAGCGGAAGAGGGGATTGTTGAGGCCTATATTCATAGCAATAAAAAAGTTGGTGTTTTGCTTAAACTTAAATGCGAGACCGATTTCGTGGCAAAAAATCAGGAATTCAGGGAATTGGCGCATGAGTTAGCAATGCATATCGCCGGAATGGGTTCTGAAAACGAAGAAAGTATTTTAAAAGAACCATTCGTAAAAGATTCATCAGTTACGGTTAAAGACCTGATAGACGAAAAAATCGCCAAACTGGGAGAAAACATTCAAGTGGGAGAATTTATAAGATACGAATTGTAATTATGTTTATTATTATCGCACAGATTGTTTTCGCTTTAAGTATTATAGGGATTTTGGTAATTATTTTACGCAAAGTTCCTATTATTTTAAGATATCCACGTCAGCCATTTGAGGAGGTTTCTCTTGCCGGTATTTTCGAAAAAATAAAAAGCAGGATAACTTCAAATGAATTTTTTCACGCAATAGCTCTGCCGATAACGGAAAAATCACTGCGAAAAATCAAAATTTTTGTTTTGAAATTCGATAATTTTTTGGCAAAACTGGTTAGCCGCTTACGGCACAGGAGAAAAAATATCGAGGAAGAGATTAAAAATGATAATGGTGGCGATAATATAAATCCGCCATCCTAGCTCAATGGTAGACCTGCCCGCCAAGGCCTGCGCCGCCTTAGCTCAGCGGTAGAGCAACGGTTTTGTAAACCGTAGGTCCTCGGTTCGAATCCGAGAGGCGGCTTAGACCTAGGCGCTGGCAGGCGGATAAATTTCAATAGTAGGTCGTGGGTTCAAATCCCTCTCTCGGCTTAAATGGTGCAGGGTAAATAGGTCCTCGACTTGCCCCGTATAATGCGAAGCATTTGTTCGGGGTTCTCCGCCATAGGACGGATCCGCCTCGGGCGGAGAATCCAAGAGATGGCTTGAGGAAATGGGCAGATGGCAGAGCGGTCAAATGCACGAGACTGTAAATCTCGCGTCCACTGGACTACGCAGGTTCGAATCCTGCTCTGCCCATAAAATAGTGTTTTGGTGCAGGGTGAAAATCCTGCTCTGCCTACATTGCCCAGGTAGCTCAGTTGGTTAGAGCGCATTCTTGGTAAGAATGAGGTCGGCGGTTCGACTCCGCCCCTGGGCTCTCGGCAAAAATTTGTAATTCATTAAAGAATTATATGAAAAAAGAACATATTGTAAAATTGGCCTGCAGCGCTTGTAAAAGAATCAATTATCACACCCGACGCAACAAAAAAACCGTTGAGAAAAAATTAGAATACAAAAAATTCTGCAAATGGTGCAGAAAAAATACTCCACATAAAGAAAGCAAGAAGTAAGTATTTAGAAATTAGAGCTTAGGAGTTCTTCGCAAAGCGAAGGTCTGGGTCTGTGGTGAAGTGGTATCACGAGGGTCTCCAAAACCCTAGTCGGGGGTTCAATCCCCTCCAGACCTGCCAAT
>JAUYCU010000071.1 GCA_030692145.1 bacterium | reverse complement strand
ATTTACCTCTATCCTCCTTTGCTTTTTCAAAATCAAATACCATATAATATAATCATAATAAATTAACCAAAAAATACAAGACTATGGGTAAAGCACAAAAATTAAAAGAACAAAGAAAAATCGAAAGAATCAACGAAGAAGTCGGAAAAAGCAAGAAAAGAAAAAAACTGGAAATCATTGCCGCGGCAATCGTTCTTGTTCTGGTTCTTGGCGCTGTTGTTTTTTTCTATTTTACTCGTATTAATAAAGAGAAAGACATTATTATGATAATTATCGAAACCGACAAAGGGAATATCGATTTGGAAATGGATAAAAAAGCTGCACCGAAAACCGTGGAAAATTTTATTAGGCTTGTCGAAGAGGGATTTTACAACGGAACGAAATTTCACCGCGTAGTCGAGAATTTCATTATTCAGGGTGGCGACCCCCTAAGCAAGGACGATAACCCGGATAATGACGGAACAGGCGGTCCGGGATATTCTTTCGAAGATGAAATTAATCCGAAATCAATCGGAGTTCCTGATGAAACCATAAAACAATTAGAGGCTGCCGGCTATACCTATAATTACAATCTGAATTCTTTACCTAATAGCGTTGGAGCAATCTCGATGGCCAATTCCGGGCCAAACACCAATGGCAGTCAGTTTTTCATCATTACAACCGAGGATCAGGCTCATTTAAATGGCCTACATACCGTTTTCGGCCGGGTCGTAAGAGGAATGGATGTGGTGTTACAAATCAAACAAGGTGATATAATAAATAAGATAACAATAAATTAATGATGCCAATATGCTAATTTTATGCGAACCTGCGAATTGCGAATTTGTGGATTAGCATATTATTTGTAGATTTGTATCTTGTGTAATATGTTAGATTTTTTTCAAACAAAACAGCACAGAATCGTATTTTCGATTTTTACGATTTTGGTTATTTTAGTTCTGGTGATTATGGTCGTTTCCGGTCTGTTGATGTTTTTAGGTAAGGGCAGGACAGGATATAACAGACAAAACCCAAATGTTATTTCTTTTGCCGGGGAAGGAAAGATTTCCACCAAGCCGGATATCGCCATGGTAACTTT
>JAUYCU010000058.1 GCA_030692145.1 bacterium | reverse complement strand
ACCCAGTCAAGTTTTTTGAGGAAATAAAGAAACATTATAATCGATTATTGCTGAATGTTCCGGCTCTGAACGTCAATAAAATTATCCGGCGAAAAAACATCCGTATAAGCTTTAATCTCGTAAGAAACAACTTCTCCGCTTATCCGTTGCGGCCAATTGATTTCAAAATATCTGTTTTCTTCTCTTAATAAGGTATTTACTTCGGTTTTTCCCGCAGCAATGATTTCGTTGTTCGTGCCAAAAATAACTCCTACTATTTCCGCTTTATTTAAATCGTAATTAGTATTATTGGTAATCACTCCGGAAATCCGCGCCTGAACCCCTTCTCCTGTTTGGATTTTTTTGTCTTTTATTCTCAGTGCCAAATCGCGAAAACCGCTCAGTCTCTGCCAAGAAGTGTTGAGAATTTTAAATTCTACTTTCCCCGGTTTATCGCTCAAAGAAATTTTCGGCTCGACAATGTATTTGTCTTCTTGAGGAATAATATAAAAAGATCCCTGTTTCGAAACGATATTTTCACCCTGTTCACTATAAATATTTAAAGTATAGCCAACAGACTTGGCTCCCCAGTTATTGTTTGGATTCCTGACCCCCACAACTAAATCGAAATTATTTTCGACAGTGGGAATTGCCTTTTGGTAAATTATTTCCAACGGCTCTCTTTGTTTTTCGCAAGGATTACACGGACCGCCGCAATCGACTCTTTCCTCTCCTTGATTTTTGATTCCGTCAATACAGGTTGCTTTTGATTTCGGGCGAAAAATAAAATAACTGCCAACAACAATTGCCGCAATAATCAAAAGGAAAATAACAACAATAATGATTTGTTTACGCAAATAATGACCCATAGGTTCATTTTAGCAAATCTTTAGGAAAATTAAAAATGCCTCGCAATCGCAGAGGCATTTTTAATTTCACAATAATTGTACACTTTGGTGGCAACTACCTACTCTCGCGCTTGCGCACTACCATCGGCCTTGAGCCATTTCACTTCTGAGTTCGGAATGGGATCAGGTGGGACAGGCCCAGTATAGTCGCCACAAAAATGTACAATTTAAAATTAATATCTAAAAACTGTCAGTCAATAAGCAGGTCAAAATGATTTATTAGTACTTCTCGGCTTAATCCATTACTGGACTTCCACCTAAAGCCTATCAAGGTCGTAGTCTTCGACCAATCTATGATATCTAATCTCGAGAAGAGCTTCGCGCTTATATGCTTTCAGCGCTTATCTCTGCCGAACTTAGCTACCCAGCAATGCCCTTGGCAGGACAACTGGTACACCAGAGGTTCGTTCATCCCGGTCCTCTCGTCACGTTATCACATATCACTATGTGCGTAGACTATATCTT